>JAAYBQ010000073.1 GCA_012730035.1 Spirochaetota bacterium | reverse complement strand
TTTTGCTGCAGCTGTAACCGCTGGATATGCCGCTTATGTCGGCCAGGTAGTTTCCGCTGTACAGCTCTATGACGTGTATGACAAACCGATGGCTATTCCGCATATAGGCTCCAAGGTTGTAACAATTATGTACACAGACCCTGACGTAAAGGATGTGAATGATCCCCTTTCTAACGCGATCAAGGCAAAGAATTTCCCCGCTTCCAAATACGCGGCTGTGGGTATCGCGAACTGCAAGGTCACATGGATCCCCGACGCGGGTATAAGGATGAAGTCCAAGCAGAAGCAGCAGCAGTTCAAGGACTCAACTATAATGCTCGACACAAGCAAGGCCCTTGCAGGAGCGTGGCAGCTTGGCGACTGTAACGGCGCTGGTGTTGTGATAGTAATCGGCAAGGACAAAAAGATAAAGTACATAAACTATGTCAAGAGTGCGGATGCCAGCAGGGCTGCGGCAAACGAGGTTCTTCCAATTATCGAAGCTGAAATTAAGAAGTAACAGTCTCTAATTATTCCCGGGGGCTGACCATAATGTTATTCCGGCTCTAAGGGCCGGAATGGCATTATTCCAACTCAATGCTTTGTTTTTAAGACCGCCTCCTGTCTATTTCATTCTCTCCAGAAGTTCATCCTTATTTTCCCAGAGCCTGTTTATCCATTTCTGAAAATGAGCTTTATATGCGGGATCGTTCTCGTAATCGCCCACAAGGTCCGGTGTTACATCCATTGTCTCTATGTGTACATCAACCTCTTTGATTAAACCGCACAGAAAGTTCCAGAAGTCCCGGTCACCCTGGGGGTAGACTATGGTCACGTTGAGTATCTTTTTTATACTGTCACCCATCGCGCTGAAGACAAATCCCGTTCCGCCCGCCCTGGGCTTAAGCAGGTGTTTATAGGGTGAGTTCTGCCTTTTGTGTTTCATCTCTGAAAAGCGCGTCCCCTCGACAAAGTTCATTACCGATACGGGCAGTGTCCTGAACTTTTCGCAGGCCTTGCGTGTTATCTCGATATCCTTTCCCTTAAGGTGGGGATTCTTTTTAATGAAGTCCGAACTGTATCTCTTCATAAACGGAAAGTCCAGGGCCCACCACGCAAATCCCATCAGCGGCACCTTGATCAGCTCCTGCTTAATAAAGAACTTGAGTATGGGTATGCGCCTGTTGAATATCATCTGGAGCACAACAATGTCAATCCATGACTGGTGGTTTGAGAGTACCAGGTACCAGCCCTTTTTGTCAAAAACTGTTTCTCCGGTTGTTATTACCTTTACTCCCAGTACATACCTGTAGATCAGGTTGTTTATGCTGAGCCAGTTTGTCGCAACCTGGGTTATTATCCACGTGCATGGTACTGTTACAACCTTGAATGGAAGAATCCACTTAACAAGTCCTGCGACCAGCAGTGGAGCATATCCTGCCAGGGTGTTCAGCAGTATCAGCGTGACCGAAATGAATCCCGTGATATTATGAAATGGTTTTTTCTTTTTAATGACTTTGCCGGATGAGGGCACACCTGTGGTAAGATTCATGGATTTTAACCCCTTTTTGTTGCCGGCCGTACTGCCTTTCTTTTTCATTGAATGCTCCTGTTAAGGCTTTTCAATAGCAGTATGGGGACGGATAAGATCAATTGATTTTTAACAGTCTGCGCGTAAAACAGGCAAACTGTTAAAAGAAACAGACGATCCCGCAAAAAGGTTGCGTAAAACCCTTATTATTTTTTAAACCGGCAGATTCTTACGCCCTTAAGGCTTAAAGCTCTCTGCCGCTTTCCATTTAAAAGATCCCTTTACCCGCGCTCTGTTTCAGTAGTCACTATAGAGCTTTTTGTCGTAAAGGAACGAGTCCCCCTTGTCCGTAAGGATTATGCTTGTTCCGTTGTGAATAACATAACCCTTTTCGGCCAGTGAATGAACAATCCCGTCAAAGTTGGACCTGAGGGCTTTCAGGGATTCTTCAAGTACAGATTCAACCTCCATTCCCTGGTCAGACTTTTTGTGACTGCTTTTGAAGATTTTAAGGATCTGGGCTTCGATCATATTCAGTTCATCTTTCATAACCACGCCTCCTTTTAAACATCCTTTAATAAAAAATAGCCAGCTTCCGGTTAAAGTCAAAAAAAGATGGACAGTTCCGGCTTGTAAAATTTACTTTAAGTATACACGGCACATCCTGTGCCCGCGCTATCCGGGCGGGGCAGTACAATTCTATAAAGGGATTCACTTTTACCGGCGATATCTCCGGATGTATCAGGTTCTGCTGCCGCAGAAATAATAATCCGCAGGCAAAAAAGGCGTGACATTCCATAAAATAGAGTATTCTGTAAAAGAATAGCCGGCATACAAACCGGGCTTTTGAGCCGTTCAGGAGAAATACGATGTTTGCACAACTGCTCCAGCCGGAGATCCGGGAACTTATAGACAACAAAAATTTCGCAGTACTAAAGGACGTATTCAGCAACTGGCCTGCCGCTGACCTTGCCGAACTGCTTTCGGGCCTTGACGAGGACGAGCAGCCCGTGATATTCAGGCTGCTCCCCCGTGAACTTTCGGCCCAGACTTTTGAACACCTGAACATAGACGCGCAGAAGAACCTTATGGCCAACCTGGGCAGAAAGATGGTGGCCGGCATACTTAACGAAATGTCCCCTGACGACAGGACTGCCCTGTTAGAGGAACTTCCCGGAAAGCTGCTTAATAACATTCTATCCCTTCTCTCGAAAGAAGAGCGTGACATAGCCAAAACCCTGCTCGGCTACCCGGAAAACAGCGTGGGCAGGCTTATGACCCCGGACTACATTGCGGTAAGGGAGAACCTTACGGTGTCGCAGGTGCTGGACCATATACGCAAGAAGGGGCACGACAGTGAAACCCTTGACGTTATTTTTGTAATTGACGGCAGTGGGTACCTTAAGGCCGAGATAAAGATAAGGCAGCTGCTGCTGTCGCACCCCCGTAAAAAAGTAAGCGATATAATGGATGATAATTTTCCCGCGCTCTCTGCTCTTGATGACCAGGAGAGGGCGGTTTTCCTTTTCAAAAAGTACGACGTTTACGCACTGCCTGTCCTTGATTCAGAGGGGGTGCTCCTTGGTATTGTGACCGTGGACGACGTACTTGACGTCGCTGAGGAGGAGGTTACCGAGGATATCCATAAGATGGGTGGTATGGAAGCCCTTGAGGACCCGTACATGGAGGAGCCTATTCTGCGGCTTACACGAAAGAGGGCGGGCTGGCTTGTGGTCCTCTTTCTGGGCGAGCTCCTTACTGCCACTGCCATGAGTTATTTTGAGGAGGAGATTGCCCGCGCCGTGGTGCTTACGCTTTTCCTGCCGCTGATTATCTCAAGCGGCGGCAACTCCGGTTCACAGGCAAGCACCCTGGTAATAAGGAGTATGGCCATAGGCGAGATCAGTCTGCGCGACTGGTGGCGTGTACTCTACAGGGAGATTGCCTCGGGCCTTATGCTGGGACTAATACTGGGCGCGGTAGGTTTTATGCGGGTCGCTTTCTGGCATAACATTTTCGGAGTTTACGGAGTGCACTGGTTTGCCGTTGGCACCACACTGGCCATTACCCTGCTGGGAGTTGTTATGTGGGGAACCATTATCGGTGCCATGCTGCCGTTTATACTTAAACGGTTCAGGCTTGACCCGGCAACCTCATCGGCTCCCTTTGTTGCCACAATAGTGGATGTAATAGGATTGCTGATATATTTTAACGTGGCCTACCTTATACTCAAGGGGAGCCTGCTGTAGAGAAGTTTGAGTTTCTATTTGTCATCGTATGTTAAATTTAACAAAAAAAGAATTTCCTTTTATTAAATTCAATATATGATGACAGGTTACTGAATCCGGTCTAACGGCACCATGGTGCAGTTCTAAATATAAAAATAATTGAATTTTACGGGGCATATTTTTAAACCTGTTATATTAAGTTTTTCCCGGAAGGTAACAATGAAAATTACAGCTGAAACCAATGCCGCTGATGCGCTTAAAATGTCAAAAAAGGTGGCCGATGTTTTCTACAGGTACAACCTCTCATGCCCGGGCTGCAAGGGTGTAAAGGAGGACAAAATAGGCAGGATCGCATTTAATTACGGCCTTGATCCGGACAAGTTTATAAAAGAGCTTAACGCGGCAGCTGCAGAGGCCAAAAAGTAATTTGAAGGCTTCTGTAAGGGTTACAGCGGGCAGTCTTAAGGGGAGGGCCATACCCTTTGTAAACTCCAGGTTCGGGGATGCCGACATTACGCCGCAAAAGGTCAAGGGGGCACTCTTCTCGATGCTGGGGGAATCCCTTGAAGGCCTTGTGTTCCTGGATCTCTATTCCGGCTCGGGGCAGATAGGAATAGAGGCAATAAGCCGCGGTTCCTGCCTTGTGGTTTTTAATGAATTTGACAGACGCAGGTACCTGTTTATCCGTGAATTCCTGGAACCTCTTTGCGCGCGTGAAAGTTACCTTGCCCTTAACATGAAGGCATCGGCCGCGCTCAGGATAATCCGCGAAAAGGGGATCAGGCCCGACATCGTATTCCTTGACCCGCCCTATGATAAAAACAGAACCGGCGGAAGCATATACCCGTTCCTTCTTGAAACACTCTCAGAGCCGGGAACCCTCGGCGATGACCCACTTGTAATTATCCAGCACTACAGCAAAAATGAACTTCCCGAAGAGGCGGGCATGTTCCGCAGAAGATTTACCCGTTCATACGGCACAACTTCGCTCTCGATGTATGAACCCGCAGCAGGTAAAATGTCAGCGGATGCGCCTGATGGTCATATCGGTGAGTGACGAAATGGCCGCGATGTAGTCAAGAGGGGTCTCTGTTTCGAGGGAGTGATAAGCAAATGCAATGTACCTGTTAAGGTGAACATCTTCAGGCCTTGTTGAGTCTGCCAGTATCCACCTTCCGCCGTAGTATGCCTCGACCCACATGTGGTAAACAAAAACATTCCGCCTGCCCGAAAATTCCCGGGCCATGATTACACCGGTAACGCACCGTGCCGGAATACCGGCAGCGCGCAAAAGCGCGGCAGTGAGTATGCTGTGCTCGGTGCAGTCGCCGGCGCGGTTCTGCAGTATAACAGACGCAGGGAGCATGGGTATGCCGGTTTTTTTGTCTGTAATGTGGCCGTGTACAAAATGTGAGATACCCCCGACAGGATCCCCGCTTTTAATGAAGAGCGCGGCCTTTTCTTTAACTGCCATTTTATGAATGTCGAGGTACGGGGTCGCATCAAGATATCGGCCCCGGCCTGTGCCGGTTAAATACGCGGATGGCCCGGTCCGCAGTATTACCGTTGAAGATAGTTCGCCGGCTTTATGTTCAAGTACAACCTGGTTTACGGCGCGCGGCAGAACAAATTCCCTGTCCTGGTAGCTTATGCGGAACGTGGTGATTTTTTCACTGAATACGGCTGCGGCGTCACCTTCCGGTTCTATGATAAATGCGGTCACAGGTAATACTGACGCGTGTTCACCTTTGCAGCAGGGGGTAAGTCCGATACAGATGGCTGTCAGCAGGATTAAGGCTCGGCGTATACGCATACTCAGTCGATCCTTTCAAGCTCGAA
Organism: Spirochaetota bacterium; assembly: GCA_012730035.1. Taxonomy (GTDB): domain Bacteria; phylum Spirochaetota; class UBA4802; order UBA4802; family UBA5550; genus JAAYBQ01. The sequence continues at coordinate 2,795 of JAAYBQ010000073.1, read as the reverse complement.
TATATTGTTAAGCATCTTTATAACCATCTTTTGGGTTACGCCCGAATCGTCCAGGTACTCGTCTACGCTTTTAAGTTTTTCAAAACGCGTGCGTACGTGGATTAGGCTGCGTTCTTTGCCCGCAACTGTTATGTTTTTTCTGCCGGCTACATTTACTATAACAAGAATGGTTTTGTCCGCGGCAACTGTGGGCTCGTAGAGTCTTGCCCTGACCTCCATGCCCTCTTTGAACCTGCCCCTGACAAGGCTGTCGGTAAAGAATTCACCTTCAATTATAAAGGGGCCTGGAACCTTGTAGACTGCCTTTGTACCGTCAGAGTCGAGCGTTACAGTGTTTTCGCTGAATTCGGCAATCCTGGTGATCAGATGCCTGCTGCCTGAAGATGTGTCCTCCATTGTGTTCACTATCTCAAGCCGTACAGGCCTGAAATCTTTAGTTTCGGTTACTGTCTGAATTGATGAATTTTTAATTGTGCCGAGCTTAATGGACATTGCTGTTCTGTTTACGAGCATTCCATCCTTTTCGCCGCTGGTAATTACGGCGCTGCCGGCCCTGACCCCGTTTACCATAAGCCTGTAGTGCCATTCACCCTTTGTTATTTCACCGGGCACTTTATTGCACGACAGTGACGCGAGTATAAGTATCAGGGGGATTAATCTGAGTGTTTTCATTGTATCAGTCTTTCCTTTGTAACAGTTTGGCTGAAAAATCCGCTGCGGACATTTTCTGTATAATGGGTCAGTCTGCCTGTTTTTTTAACCGGCTGCTGAAATGATCAAAGCCGGCGTTTTCGGCCGGGACCCTGTTGTTGTTAATTATAATAAATTTTCCATCGGGAATTATTTTTCCTATAAGGAAGGCGTTTCCGTTTTCGATCTTCAGTTTTGATGTGAACAGAAGCTGGTACTCCTCGCCGCTGCCCAGCGCGTACATTAGCGCGTCGCGGGAATGAGCGGCGCAGAAACGTTCTACCTCGCCGGGTACAGGTATGCTGCGGGCATATAGTTCGTAGCCGCAGCCGCTCTCTTCACAGATGCGGCACAGGTCTGCGGTAAGCCCGTCAGAAATGTCTATCATTGCAGTTGGTGAATATTCAGCAGTAAGTTTATCAACGCCTTCGAAGGGTTCGGGCCTCAGGTGTTTCGCGCAGCATTCAGCATATACCTGGTCACCGGCACCGGACTGCAGCAGTTCCAGCCCAAGCATGGACCCGCCGGTACTCCCTGTGACATAAATATAGTCGCCGGGTGCCGCGCCGCTCCTCATGACAGGAGCTGCAGTTTCGCCGTAGATTGAAATTGACAGGACCAGTTTGTCCGATAACACGGTATCGCCGCCCGCAATGAACACTCCGTGTTTTTCAGCACAGTCGATCATTCCGTCATAAAGATCGATCACGTCATCTTCGCTTATGCGTCCGGGTATGCCCGCAGAGACGAATGCAAGTAGCGGTCTGCCGTTCATTGCATAAATGTCCGAAATGTTCGAGGCCATTGACCTGTACCCCGCGTCGCGCAGGGAGCAGTACGAAAGGTCAAAGTGCGTACCCTCAATACTCATGTCTGTCGAGAAGAGCCCGTACCTCCCTTCAGCGATGCGGTAAACCGCGCAGTCATCGCCTATACCAATGGTGCCCGTAGGGGCCGGCTGCCTGCGGTTTACAAGGTCCCTGATTCTGTGAATAAGGTCAAACTCGCCGGTAATCATATCAGCAGTATCTCTTGAAGCAGTATTCGATCCTTTGCTTTATGTTCGCGTAGCCTATTAGCGGTATGGCAATGTCAAGGTCAGGGCCCGCAAGCCTCCCGGTGAGCATGCCGCGCATGGGATGAAAGAGTTTTTTGCCTTTATGCTGGGTCTTCTCTTTTATCATGTTCGCAAGGTCCTGGCGCACGTTCGATTCGTCCAGTGTGCCAATTATTTCATGCGCGGCGCGTATCACGTCGAGCGCGTAGTCCTCTTTAAGGTGATGGTCTGTTTCATCATCGGGCTCGTTCACGTCGTTAAGGAATATGCCGATCAGTTTTGTTATATCTGAAAGTATCTCGCAGCTGTTGCGCACTGCTGCCACGATCTCTTCAAGTTTGCGGCGTTCGATTGATGAGATGTCGAATCCGGCATTCTTTATATAGGGGATAAACATATCCGTGGCATCGCTGTCGCTGTACCTGCGCAGGTAGTTCGCATTTATCCATTTAAGTTTCACGAAGTCAAAGACTGCGGCGCTCTTGCCCACTGCCGCAAGGTCAAACTGCTGCACAAGTTCATCAACTGAAAGGATCTCGTCACCCGATTCAGTGGACCATCCAAGAAGGCCAAGGTAGTTCATGAGCGCCTCGGGCAGGTATCCCTCCTGCCTGTAAAGGTCAACAGAGGTTATGCCGTGGCGTTTGCTCAGCTTCTTCTTGTCCTGGCCAAGTATAAGGGGCAGGTGAGCGTAGTCGGGAACATTCATTCCCAGGGCTCTGCCTATGAGTATCTGCTTGGGTGTGTTCGACAGGTGGTCCTCGCCGCGTATAACGTGCGTTACCTTCATTAAAGTATCATCAATTATTACTATGTAGTTGTACACAGGCCCGCCGTCGGACCTTACAATGATAAAGTCACCGCCAATGTTGCTGCTGTTGAATGTGACAGTACCCTTGATCCTGTCGTCAAAGGTGATGCTTTCGTTTTCAGGCACCTTGAATTTTACGGTAAACTCTTTGCCTTCGGCCGCGAGTTTATCCTGTTCCCCGACCGGTTTATCCCTGCACCTGTCCAGGAACGGCCTGTTTTCGGCCACGCACTTCTG
>JAAYBQ010000072.1 GCA_012730035.1 Spirochaetota bacterium | reverse complement strand
GCAACAGATCTTTAAAAACATATATTCTTACAACATTTACCAACATAACCATAGCAGGGGCCTGTATCGTTCTTATATTCATGAAACCTGAAATGGCAAAGACAGTGGATCTCAAGTTCCTGACTTGGATAATGTCGGGTATAATACTGGTTATTACCATTGTTATAAAGATTGGGGTTTTCAGAAGGATTTACCGCAGGATTAAAGATCCGAGCAATTACCATGTAAATTTCTTTGGTAAAAAGGTCCTTCACGCCTCGGTTGTGAGCAGACTTGAGATAGCGGTATTTTTCGGAACCATGCCATTTTTTCTGATGGCAGGGGCCTATTTTGTCGCAAGGGGTGTCAATTTTTTTTTGTACAAACACCTTTGATAAATATGTACAATTTCTTATTTTTTGCATAAATTTCCTTTTATAATAACATTATAACAGGATTAGAATAAAATTTAATAAGTTCCGGGAGGAAGACAATGGCTTTTGTAAACTGGAGAGCGAAAGAGAACACAAAGCAATGTGCCGAGTGTAAATTCAACTTTTCAACATTCAAGATGAATGATAAAGGTTATATGAATTTCATGGATCTTGACGGTATGGTGAATAAAGTAGTCAATACTGCAGCTAAGGCAACAATGTGGTCAAGCTGTAAAGTATGCCCTATCAGGAAAGACTTTGTTAATGTGTATGGTGTAGAGCCTATTCAATTTTTCAGCATGGCGGTACAGAAGTAATTCAAGCCTCATGAAAAATAAAAAAAGCCCCTGACAGGGGCTTTTTTTATTTGCATGGTATGTTTTGCCTTAATCCCTGAATTATAATTCCAGGTGTTCACTCAGATTAATACATACTCCCGGTTAAAACTGTTTGTGAATGGAATAAACAGTTAAAGCGTTAAAAATCTGGTAAAATTTTCCGCGATGTGTATATTATAAAGATAAATTCACTGGAGGTTCCTATGCCTGCTACTATGACTCGTGATGAACAAAAAGTACTACTTGCGATGTGCAGATACGTAATAAATTCAGATGGTATAATCACAGAAGATGAAATCGGAAAACTTCATGAGATTATTTCTAAAGCAGGTTTAAGGGATTACGATGAACTCTTTAATGAGGTTGACGGTGAAATAAGTTCAACAGATGATCTTAAGATAAAAATTGATTCACTCAAAACATCCAGGAACAGAAAAAAAATTATACAATACTGCATACAGCTCTCAAGAATGGACAGCTTTATCACTTATGATGAGGTTGACATTATTGTCTATGCGGCTGATGCCTGGGATGTTAATCTTAAGGAATTAATGAACAAAGGCTGAACAGGGGGAGGTACGATGAGTTTTGTTATTAAAAACCTTGAGGGGAAAAATATAAGGTCCCCGCTGCTCGATAAATTTCATCTTAATGACATGAACTTTGTCAGGGATGACAAGCGTATGATATACAATGTTATGCTCGATAACGGTGATCCGGACAATGCCCATCTTGATGAGACTTTTGAACTTGCCGGTCCGCGTGAATCTTTGCATTTTGATCCGGCAAAGGTAAGGTCCGCAGTGGTCACATGCGGCGGCCTCTGCCCCGGGCTTAATTCTGTTATAAGGTCGATTGTGATGGAATCGTGGTACAGGTACAATTCCCGCGACATACTCGGCATAAGGTACGGTTACAACGGTCTTAATCCGGCCAAGGGTTATGATCCCATTGAGCTTAATCCCACTGTTGTCCAGACCATTCACATGGACGGGGGGACAATACTCGGTTCATCACGTGGCGGAACCGACAACATGGATATACTTGTTGATACTCTTGAAAGGCTCAAAATAAATATTCTTTATACAATAGGCGGTGACGGTACACTCAGGGGGGCTCACAGGATTGCCGAAATGGCAGCGCAGAGGGGGATGGACCTTGCTGTTGTGGGTGTGCCTAAAACAATAGATAATGATATCAGCCACATACAGAGATCTTTCGGTTTCGAAACCGCATTCTCCATTGCAGTTGAATCAATTTCTTCGGCTCATGTCGAAGCAAAAGGTGCTTATAACGGCATAGGGCTTGTCAAGCTGATGGGGCGTGATTCGGGTTTTATCGCGGCAAACGCCACACTGGCCATGAACGACGTAAACTACGTGCTTGTGCCCGAGGTCCCCTTTGAACTGGACGGCGGTAACGGACTGCTGACGCATCTTGAAAAAAGACTTATGGAGAGGCAGCATGCCGTAATATGCGTTGCCGAGGGTGCGGGACAGGGCCTTATGGAGCATGATGCGTCCGCCATTGAAAAGGACGCATCGGGGAACGTTAAGCACAAGGATATAGGTGTTTTTCTCAAGGAGAAGATCGAAAAATATTTCAGGGATAAAAAGATCGAGATTACGCTTAAATACATTGACCCGAGTTATATAATCAGGAGCGCCCCGCCCGTACCCAATGATTCAATATACTGCGCGCAGCTTGGCCAGTACGCTGTTCATGCCGGTATGGCGGGCAAGACCGACCTTGTAATAGGGCAGTGGAACAACAATTATACCCATGTGCCTATTGAACTTGCCATATCCAAACGCAGAAAAATCAATCCGAACAGCAGGTTCTGGTTCTCGGTAATTGACGCGACGGGCCAGCCTGAACGCATGATTAATGACTGATCATAACGGCTCAATAACCGGTATCGTGATGGAATCGGGTACGGAGCAGTCGCGTATAAGCTTCTGCAATAACATAAGCACTGTGAGCGGCAGTTATGTTCTATACTGGATGAGAAATTCGCACAGGGCCGTGATGAATCCTTCGCTGAACCTGGCCGTTGACATAGCCAATACTCTGCGCCTGCCTGTACTTGTTTATTGCCAGCCCGATCATGACAGGCAATGTCCCTGTATGCGGCAGTACAGATTTATGATTGAAGGACTTTGCGATACCAGGGACCAGCTGATGGATAAAGGTATCGCTTTTATGGTCGATTCGGTTGCTGCGGGAATTGACCTGTCTGCGGTTTCGTCAGGCGCGGCAGCACTTGTTACAGACGCAGGATACCTGAAGCACGAAAGGGAGGCACTTGAGCACGCCATAAAGGTATCTGTCTGTCCCCTGATATCAGTTGAATCCCCGGTAATAGTTCCGCTTGCCTCCCTTTCAGGTAAAGAGGAGTACGCGGCATCTACTCTGCGTCCAAAAATTAAAAAGATACTTCACGCATACCTTAACCCGGCGCCTGACCCTGTACCTCAAATTTCATCATTAAAGATCAAGTTGCCTGGATCGGCTTTTAAGGGTGAGCAACACCTTTTAACCGGTACCGGGCCTGACCCCTCGGTGGGTGCAGTACGCGGCGTACGCGGGGGTTACAGATGCGCCCGCAGACTGCTCGATGATTTTGTAACCCGAAAGCTTGCTTCTTACGATAAAGACAGAAACGACCCGGATCTTGACGGAACCTCGCTGCTAAGCCCATACCTTCATTTCGGTCAGATATCACCCGTAGAGGCAGCTCTTGCTGTAATCGATTCTGAAGATGAAAACGCGGAGAAGTTTCTTGATGAACTTATAGTGCGCCGGGAACTCGCTTTTAACTTTGTGCGCTTCAATGAAAACTACGGTAACATTAAATCGTTACAGTCGTGGGCCCTTGATACTCTGATGCTTCACAGCGCCGATAAACGGGAATATATCTACAGCAGGGATGAGTTTGAAAATTCAGCGACACATGACCCCTACTGGAACGCGGCGCAGAACCAGCTTGTGTCAGAGGGAATAATTCATAATTACATGAGAATGTACTGGGGTAAAAAAATTATTGAGTGGACCGTCTCGCCGGAAAATGCTTATGAATACATGGTCTATCTTAACAACAGATACGCGCTGGACGGTTCAGATCCCAACAGCTACGCGGGGATTGCCTGGTGTTTTGGAAAGCACGACAGGCCCTGGGCGCAGAGACAGGTATTCGGCAAAGTGCGATATATGAACGACCGCGGCCTGAAGAGAAAGTTCAGCATGAGGACCTACCTCGAGAAGCACCTGCACGTAAAATGATTAACTGCAAAAAATACTTTACAATTTATCACGAAGCCTGAATTTAAAGGCATGAAAGATATTCGTGATGTAGCCGAAGTTATGGTTTCTGTAAGGGATGCGGACGAGATGGTGGACTTCCTGAAAGAGATACTGACCGACAACGAAAGAAGGGACCTTGTAATAAGATGGGAGCTTATGAACAGGCTCTACGACGGGACTCCCCAGAGGGCCATTGCCGCTGATCTGGGCATAAGCCTCTGCCGGATTACCCGCGGCGCAAGAATACTCAAGTCGGGCGGATCGGTCATGGAGAAACTGCTTAAAAAGTCCCGAGGAAACGGTGAGTAAAACGCTCTCAGCTTTTTAACGGGAAAGGAGTATACCCTGCGCGGCCCTTATACCCGATGCCCACGCCCCTGTTATGCCGCGGCTTGTTCCTGCGCCGTCACCTATCATGTATATGTCCTCTTTTACCTGGAAGTACCTGTCGATAAACTCGGGCCTTATTGCGTAAGTTTTAATCTCGGGGTAGTATATAATGGTTGATGGGTGCATTATGCCGGGTATAATTGTATCGAGCATCTTCATTGAGCGCCATAGATCCCTCAGTATTTTTGACGGGATGGCAAGGCTTACGTCACCGGGCGTGCAGTTTTTAAGGGTGGGCTGAAAATCGTAAAGGTCATCGTTAAATGTTTCCTTCTTGGACCTTCTTCCGAGCCTGAAGTCACCTATGCGCTGCATCATGGGCTGGCCGCCGGAAAGCTGCATGGCCATCTGGCCCAGGATTTCGGCGAACTGGTGCCCGCTCACAACGGGATCTGTCAGAGTGATTGTCCGCAGCATGGCAAAGTTCACAAGGCCGTTGGCCCTGTGTTCAGATGAATAGGCGTGCCCGTTAACCGAATAATACTTTTCGTATTTCTCTTTTACAATGTGTGCCGAGCCTGAGTTTGTGCAGAAAGTCCGGACCCTCTGCGGGAATATAAACTTGGGGTCGTAATAATCCTTCACTATGGGATAGTGCTCTTCGCGCGCTTCGACCCTTACACCCACGTCAACAATGTTGTCGTGGTAGGGCACTCCGAGCTGCTCAATAACGGACTGCAGCCAGGTGTAACCGGCCCTGCCCGGGGCGAGTACAAGTTTATTAAAACCCGCGGTGCTGCCGTCTGCAAGCGTCACCCTGCGCCTGACGTAGTCTATGCCTGACATTTCGGTTTCGAGCTTCACGGTTACACCCTTTTGTTCCAGGCTGTTAATAAGGCCCGCGATAAGATCCTTTGATTTGTCGGTGCCCACATGAGCCTGCCTTATGTCGAGCAGTTTTACTCCAAGGTTCAGGGCGCGTTTAATATAGACTTCAATGTTGCGCTGCTGTATGTATTCAGGCTTAAGGTGTGACGCAACCTCATCGAGTAAACTGTCGGCCTCATCCTGCTGCCACAGATCTGTGGTAAAACCCACAGGGAATGTATAGTTCTGCTTGCAGTCGTTCCTTAATCCACCGGAACTGATCTTTGTCTTTTCAAGAATAAGCACTGACATGCCCGAATTCTCGGCAATATGAAAGGCTGTTCCCAGTCCCGCAGGACCTGAGCCTGTAATAATTACATCATAGTGGTCGTTCATTGCTTACCCTGCTTATTAAAATAATAACAGTAATTATTGCTTAAACATTTCTTAGCGCATAAGATTTCTTTAATTCCCTGAGCCGACTTTTGCGGAGGAGAAAACAGAACATTTTATTCTGCAAAATGGTTAAGGAATTATTACTGAAATAATGGTTTTAGTATGACTGCCTTTTTGAAACAGAAAAGTAACAGGCTGACTATTGTATAATAATTATAAAGTGATTCTTTATTCAACAGCATTTTAAGGATAACGCGTAAAAAAACCTGTTGACTCAGTAGTATCGCAGGTTCCCCATGCTCTGTATTGATATATCAGGAAAATAACGTGACACCACCCGCATCACTCCATTTCGACACTAATTTTTACGCGTACCTGGCGGCCTTTATTCTATTACCGCTTTCAATACTCTACGGCGCAAAATTCTATATGCCCGGCAAATATAACGATGCCTTTTTGTCAAAAGAGGTTACGGGCTGCGTTAAGGGGATAAGCATAGTTGTTGTAATACTGCATCATCTTGCAGGGAAGATTTCAGGGCCCGGGCATTTTTTTGCCTTTACACGTTACGGGTATCTTGCTGTTTCAATATTCTTTTTTCTGTCGGGTTACTCCCTGATGTCATCGGTCATAGCCAATCCAGCTTATATTGATAATTTTTTCCGCAGGCGTTTTACCAGGGTATATTTTCCCGTAATCGCTGTTAATGCAATCACACTTGTTCTGTATCGTTTTATATACGGGTACAACTGGAGTGCTGCGGGGATACTAAAGAACATTACGGGCGTTGAGCTGATCGACCCTGTGCTCTGGTTTGTTAATGCCATACTTATACTCTATGTTGTATTTTATATCGCATTCAGATTTTTCAGCAGAAGGGCGGGAATAATACTGGTTACAGCATATTCGCTCTTTTATTTTATTATATGTATCTGCCTGGGCTATGGCGCCTGGTGGTATAACACGGCTTTCTGTTTTCCCATGGGAGTTATTGCCGCATACAAATACAAAGAGTTAACGGGTTTTATGCAGAAAAATTATATGGCACTTGGTGCTGCTGTAATTGCGGTTTTCTGCGCATCCTTTTACATGGCAGACTGGTGGCCCAGGCCTGAAATAGCAGGGATGCTGCCCGTTATTTCGGCCGCTGCCTGCGCGTGCATGATACTGGTTCTGTTATTTAAGCGCAATTACACTGCCCTGGCCGCGGCAGTGCCTGTTATAATACTTTCGGCGTACTACATATTGAAGCGATGGAATTATCCTGCGTATTCCACGGGTTTTGCCGTTGCATCGTCAATATCGTGCGTGTTATTGATGCTTGTTTTTCTGATGAAGGTAAAAATTTATAACTCATTGTGGGCTTTCGCGGGGCTTATATCATACGAGATGTACCTGGTACACATGAAGGTGTTCAATATCTATTTTTCGTATCTGCAGGTTAAACAGGGTTATTCAATTTACGGTTTTCTTGCCATGGTCATAATTACGGCATGGGTATTAAATAAACTTTTCAATTACATTAACAGGCAGGGCCGTGACGCGGAGGCAGTTATACCCGTTGTACAGACGGCGGATGATGACCCTGTTTAAGCGTTGTATATGTCCGACATATTTTTAATCTCGTCGCGAAGCTGATCCACCAGATGCTGCGGTTCAAGTACGCGCGCGCTGCTGCCCCACGATAGTACCCAGCGTTTTACCTCGAACAGGGAATTTGTCAGGAATGAAAGCACCACGGAACCGTCGCTGTTCTCTTTAATCTGCTGGTCCCGGTGCCACCGCCGTTCCGCAATATAGGGAGCCTGGCCGCTGCTGAAGTGAATGCTTACCCTGTGTTCAGTCGGCTCTGTCATTATTCCGAAACTTGAACCTATGAACGAGCTGAAATTGAAATCGGCGGGAATAACGTAGTTCTGTTCCAGAAGAAACGCCCTGTGTATGCGGGAAACCGCGAACCTCAGCACGGACTTTCTAAGATGGCACCAGGCAATAAGGTACCATTCGCCGCGGAAATTTACAATGTGGTAGGGATCGACCGTCCGTACAACATCATCATCGGCCCCGGCCTTACGGTGACTTATACTGAGGCTGTTCCTCTGGCGCAGGCCGCGTGATATAATCTCCCACACATCGGGATTTATGGTGGTAAAGCTGTCGTTCATGAATGTAAAGCTCGTATCTATCCACGTGGTGTTGACCCTTATGCTTTCGGGCAGGTGCTCCTTGAGCCTGTTGAATATGGCTGAAAGGGTTTCGTACAGCGGTGTGTTCTCGTACTGGCGTATGGCCTGCTCTGTGACGCAGATCGCAAAGAAGTCCGATTCCCTTATGTCTATTGCGGGCAGAAAATAGTTCTGTTCAGTATAGTAGTAGCCCTTGTTTATGCTGTCATATTCAATGGGCGCGCCAAGGGAATCGCGCATGTATTCTATGTCGCGCGTTATAGTACGGCTGCTCACCTCGTATTCATCTGCGAGGGTGGTCGCGTTAGGGTATTTGCCGCCCCTGATCTTTTCGTCTATAAAGAGAAGGCGCGCATGCTGCAGTTTGTTAATGTTCATGGCGTGACATTTTTAACATAAAAACGCCGGGTCCGTCAATAATTTTTTAACGCCTATATCCTTATAAGCGGGATATCCTCCCAGCGGGTGGTGTAGGCGGGCGAGAGCATTTCTCTGCGCATGGACCAGGGCCTGTCGATTCCCCCGGACGCGTAAAAGAGAGTACCGGTGCCGAACTTTCTGTTAACATGGTCAACAGCTTCCATTACTCGCGAACTGCCCCTCAATTCTTCGGGCATAAAGAGGTTCAACTGCGCGTCGCCCGCGCGCACTATGCCCGAGAGCATTATGCCCGCCTTGTTGTAGTCGTAGCCCTCCCTGTAAAGCCTGCGCAGAAGGGCGAGGGCGCAGCGGATTATGACCGGGGTGCAGCATGAAGCCTCGGGCAGTTCGCAGCTCAGGGAATCGGCGTACTGCGGAGTATCTTTGAACCTGTTGGTCATGATGAAAACAGTAACCAGTGATGCCAGGCCCTTCTGGCGGCGAAGTTTTTCTGCAGAGCGCTCGGCGTACGTCGACACAGCCTGTTCCAGTTCCCTTAACCCGCGTACCTGCCTGCCGAAAGAGCGTGAAGATACGATTGCCTTTTTTTCGGCCGGGACCATGGCCGGCTCAAGGCACGATATTCCCCTGAGTTCAGACTGCGTCCTGAGGCCGGTTATGGTCATGTTGCGTTTTACCCACGCGGGGTCAAGTTTTATGAACTGCGCCGCGTTATATACGCCCGCGCTGTTAAGCTTTGCCGCGTAGGCCGGGCCTATGCCCCATATATCGCGCACCTGGATGCCCGACACAAGCTCATCAGCGTCGGCGCGCGAGGTCAGGTCAAGCACGCCTTTCATAAGGCTGTCCCGTTTTGCAATATGCGCCGCAGCCTTTGCAAGGGTGCGGGTGCAGGCTATGCCCACAGAGACCGGTATGCCTGTCCACCTGTAAACCTTTTCTTTTATAGCGAGCCCCGGGCCTGTCATATCGCCGTTTTTATAAAGCGAAAGGAACGCTTCGTCTATGGAATAGACATCGACATCGGGGGTAAACGAACGCAGAACATTCATAACCCTGAGCGAAAGGTCGGCGTACAGGGTGTAGTTTGACGAGAATACAGCGGTGTTGTGCCTTTCGGCCAGGGCCCGCACCTTGTAGTAGGGTGAGGCAAAGGGTATGCCCAGTGCCTTGGCCTCTGCGGAGCGCGCCACTATGCACCCGTCGTTGTTGGAGAGTATTACAACGGGCCTGCTGCGCAGCGAAGGATTGAACACCCGCTCGCACGAAGCATAGAAGTTGTTGCAGTCCACAAGCGCGAAGACCCTTTTCATGACCGCCTTACCGTGTGTATAACATGGAGTACCACGCCCCATACCTCGAAGTCGCAGCCGGGTACAATATCTATGGGCCTGTAGGCCGGGTTATCGGGGAGCAGCCTTATTGTTCCGCCCGATGTTACCAGCCTTTTAACCGTGAATTCACCGTTAAGTATGGCAACTATTACGCTGCCGTTTGAGGCTGTGACCGCACGGTCAACAATAAGTATGTCGCCCGAGTTAATGCCCGCGCCTGTCATGGAATCGCCCGTGACCCGCACAAAAAAGGTGGCCGCGGGGTGCTGAACCAGGTACTCGTTCAGGTCGAGGGACTTTTCGATATAGTCCTCGGCCGGTGACGGGAAACCGGCATGGATTCTTGCCGTAAAAACCGGCAGCGGCAGCCTTAAGCGCGGTGAGAATCTGTAAATTTCAGGTTTCATGACCCGACCCCTCTGACAGTTCTGTTAAAAAACTTTATCTATCGCGGCAGTCTGACCGGTTTTTGGGCAAACTGCATGGTGGCAATATAATTAAAAGGGGTATAATAGTCAACAAATGTTTAGCATTGCCGTGATTTTCAGGTTAAAACCGGTAAAAAGGGATGGGTGCCATGGTACCGGGCTGTAACCTGTACTTAACGCCCCCGGCTGAAAAATCTTCACGTAATTCATGAACATTAACCATCCACCCCCGGAGGTGGTAAATGAACTTAACATGCCTCACGCTAAGGCGCTAAGGCGCAAAGGGTAATGAATTTGTCATACCCGTGAAGACGGGTATCCATAGGCTGTGCATG
>JAAYBQ010000071.1 GCA_012730035.1 Spirochaetota bacterium | reverse complement strand
CGGTGATTTGTCATATAGCCAATTATTTGATCAGGGCAAATACAGAGAGGCTATGAATGCGATCAATATACGACTTACTGACATCTACAGTAAAAGGGTAAGTGAGAAAAGGGTCCCATCGGATTTTGTATCTATCGAAAAAACAGGTGATGAAGCTGATCTGATTGCCCTTTTCAGGAACAGAAAGGAAAAAGGATTTTTTATTGAGGATAATCCCGAGCTGGCGGATCTTCATCTTTACGCGGGCAAGTGCTCAATAAAACTTGGGAAAAAAAGAGATTCCCTGAATCATTATGTTCAGTCGTTAAGATTCAGGCGGATTACCAGTGAAAGGGATGATGAGATATATTACCAGATCTCGCAGATTTTTAAATCCATGAATAATGAAATGTACTTTAAGGGCTATGTTGATTCTCTGGAACAGGCATATTCGCTTAACAGCATGAAGTATGAATATTCACATGAGCTGGGTCTTGCACTTTATCCTACGTCAGAAAAAAAGAAAGCAATTTACCACCTGGAAAGATACCTTGGCCTGTCGGGCAGGACAGATGAAGATGTTCTTCTTAAACTGGGTAATCTGTATGAGAGCATCGGGAATTACCTGAATGCAGAAAAATACTATAACGAATACCTGAGGCTTAAACCAGATGATGTTAACGTGATTTTTGGTGTGGGGTATATAGCCTGTTTCCGGACCGGGAATTACACACTGGCTGAGTTCATGTTTGAGGGTGTGCTTCAGAAAGCATCCAGAGATGATACTTACAGGCTGGCTAAATCCAGCGAATATCTTGGAGATATGAGTTTTTCAAATTTAAAGTATGACAAAGCCATACAGTACTACAACTATTCTACGGAATTTCACAGGCAGGCTGCACAGGCTGTGATTGCCGGGGAAAAAGAAAAGGCTGAGATTGACGGCAGAGTAGATGAATTAAAAATGAATATTATCAATAATAAAGATTCTCTAAAATATGATGAATATAAAAACCTTCTGGATGAATATGAGGGTCTTCTTGATGAGCAGGGTGAAAAAGAGAGTCAACTACAAGTGTTAAGGTATAATCTGAAATTACTCTGTACAGGCAAGGTTCAATGGAACATCGCGATGTGCTATCACAAAAAAGGGGACAGAGCTGACGGGATGCAGCAAAAAAAGGATAATTACTCAGAAGCTATCAGGTATTACAGGGAAGCAATGAGAGAAGATTATAATACTGACGAGTCAAGGGAAATTATCCTGAAATTACAGTTGAAAATAAAAAGGGGATATTAGTATATTGCAAGTATAATATATTAAGATTAAGGGGTTGGTATGTCTGGACATAATAAATGGTCTACAATTAAAAGAAAAAAAGGTGCTGTTGATGCCAAACGCGGGGCACTCTTCACAAAATTAATAAAAGAGATTACTGTTGCTGCAAGAAGCGGAGGTGCTGACGTTGATGCTAATCCAAGATTAAGAACAGCTGTCTTAAAAGCTAAAGCCTCAAATATGCCGAATGACAATATTGATCGTGCGATAAATAAAGGTGCCGGTAACCTTGAAGGTGTCACATATGAAGAGATCAGATATGAAGGTTACGGACCAGGTGGAGTAGCTATTATGGTTGACTGCCTTACTGACAACCGAAACAGGACAACTCCGGAAATAAGAACAATCTTCAACAAGAACGGCGGTAACCTTGGTGAAACAGGATCAGTTGGTTATCTTTTTGACAGGAAGGGACTTTTTGTTATCGAGGGTAGTGGCGTTTCAGAAGATGAGGTCATAGAGCTGCTTATGGATTACGATGTTGATGATGTTAAAAGTGAAGATGGTAATATAATAGTCACAACAACTCCTGAAGGATATTACACAGTCTCAGACGTGCTGGGAAAAAAAGGATACAATCTTCTTGAAAATCAGCTGGGTTATATTCCACAGACAACAGTTACTCTTGATGAAAAAAAGGCGGGCCAATGTCTGAGAATAACCGAACTTCTTGAGGACCACGATGATGTGCAGCAGGTATACTCAAACTTTGATATACCTGATGAAATTATGGAGAAACTCGGCGAATAGAGTGAAAATTCTGGGTATTGATCCCGGTTTTGATATTGTCGGCTGGTCTGTTGTAAGGGATGGGATGAAACTTGTTGATTACGGATTTATAAAAACATCTCCGTCAGATCCTATAGATGAAAGGCTCCTGCAGATACACAGGAGCCTTGATGTTATTATCAAGGAATATGCCCCCGATGAAGCTGCGGTTGAAAAATTATTCTTTAACAGCAATGCCAAGACCGTGATAGATGTATCAAAGGCTATAGGTGTCATTGTTCTAACCTTAAAACTGAATGACCTGGCTTTCAGCGAGTATACACCGGTGCAGGTGAAGCAGTCAGTTACCGGTTTCGGCCATGCAGAGAAAAATCAGGTGAAGTTTGTTATTGAAAAGCTGACCGGTACAGCTTTTCTGAAAGGTCCGGATGACGCAGTGGATTCAATCGGAATAGCCCTGTGTCATATGCTGAGATCCGGTGTCAGATAATATTCGTTTTATAATTCATCTATGATCATGGAAAGCATCTCTTTTGCATCGTTAATGTCGTCCTGAAGACGTTTGATCGAAGAAAGTCTGTTTTCTTTTTTCGCCTTGCTGTATTTTTCCATAAGAATGTTTATGGTGCTGGTAAGCGATTCAATCTGCTTGTCCACCGGAACAAATCTGTCTTCAACGGCCTGGCCATATGATGCATATTCGGAGTGCATTGTATCAAGGTCAATTATTTCACCCCAGTGAGGAGCATAGGCGCTGTAACCGAATTCCTTTATTAAATGCCGGGCAAAATGTTCTGCAGACTGTTCTTCGCCGTGAACTACAAATATTTTGGT
>JAAYBQ010000070.1 GCA_012730035.1 Spirochaetota bacterium | reverse complement strand
CCCGGCAATTCTCATGACTGGATTACGCTTGTGCCAGTGGGAACATCAGACAGCACTTACGGCGAATGGTTTTATACCGAGGGACGTAAGTCGGGCTCGCATACATTCGCTTCACAGAAGCCGGGGGATTACGAAGTGAGGGTTTACTTCAACTGGCCTGACGGCGGTTATGTTGTGCAGAAGAGAATAAAGATAAAGGTGAAGTAGTCATTTAAAAGGGGCCGACTAAAAAGTCATTCCCGCGAAGGCGGGCGACCTTCGGAAGAGCCCTGGTTAATCTATTATGACACTATTTAATCAGAAATTTTTCTTTTCAGACAGCCCCTTAATGTGCACACGGTTAATCGGGCCTAATTGGCAGGTATGCATTTTTCTGTAGGTCATACCATTCAAACAAACTGATACCCCCAGAGTTTGAACAATTTATAGTGCGCATAAACAGAAAAAGAGATTCCGGACTTAAGACCGGAATCTCTTTTGATTCAAAACAATCAGTTTCCTGTTAGTATTAAATCCCCATAATACCCATGAGCAGTTCAATCATCTCTGAATCTATAACCACAGGGAAATCATTTATTTTGACTGTACCCTTGACTGAAACAGGGCTGCCAAGGTTAATCTGGCTGGTGCTGAATGCCATTTCAAGTTTATCAAATCCCAGTTTTACGCCGTCCATGCTTCCGCCCGTAAAAACCAGCTCTTTACCATCGGTAGTATCTACCAGGATAATTATTTTTGAACTTAATATATCGTAGCTCATAACAGCAATAAATTCACCGTTAACAATTGATGTATCCGTTCCTGTCTGATTGCCGCTGGCGTCATAAAGAGGGATTTCGCTCTTGTATTCTGTTAAGGTGAAGCGCAGCTGCAGTCCCAGTTTTGTCCCCTTGAGAACCAGTTTTGAGGTGATTTTCATCCCATCTTTATCCTGGAGCTGGATCTCGCTTAAATCAGCTTTACTTGCGGCAGTTTCAGCCTTTGTATCAGTAATCAGGCCATCAATCACGGATGCATCAAGGCTATTCATTCCATCAGCAACAATTTTCAGACCAGCCGCACCATCGGATTTTTGTACATCCGATACAATTCCATCTGATGAAGTGCTTTCGCAGGCAAAGATTAAAAGCGATAGGGCAATGATTAAAAGTGATATTTTTTTCATATTTGCGACCTCTTGTTTTTTAATTTTTATTAATTTAGTAGTTTACAGGCAATTGTACAAGAACTAAAAAACCGTAAAGTCGGTTTTTTAGTACAGCGGGTTTAATAATGACCTAGAAAACGCTAAACCTGGTGTAGTCCGGGGTAAATTATATGATCGATTTGTGTTAAAGCTGTTTGTGAATAAGAATACAGCAGATTTTAGAGGTGAAAGATATCCGGTACTATACATTAAATATAATTTTAAAAAACATGAAGAGAGCTGATCTCATTCCGTGGGTGCTGGTCAGGATTATACCGGTTTTCCTGTGTGTTTTTTCATTATCATGTAATAATAAAGTGATAGACTTGGACCTTTCCGGCGAATGGGATATGTATATCACTGATATTGAAAATTTTGACAATGCCGCATTTTACCTGGAAAAAACAAAATGTTCAATCCCCGGAGACTGGGCGGCAATCTTAAAGAAAAATCCTGAAAACATGTCATTTATACGGCTTGAAAAAGAGATTACGATCCCCGGTACATTAAAAAATCAGCCGCTTATTCTCAGTCTTGGAAGAATTGCACTTTCTGATCAGACATTTTTCAATGGTAAGGAGATTGGTGGTACAGGTTATATGCCGTCAACCGATAATCCCCTGGATTACGGGTTTGCGTTAAAAAATTACCGCAAGTACCATATTCCTTCAGCACTTGTAAATTACGGGGGAAAAAACATTGTTACAGTTCAGATTTTTTCCCATATTTACAGCGGCTTTCCTGAAAAGCCATTTATAACAACACAGCAGAACTGGGAGCAGAATTACCATTTAATGGATTTCTACCCCGTACTGCAGAATTTCGGGATTATAGTTGTTAATTTAATTCTTCTCTGTATGATAGCTTATGCAATTCAAAAAGAGAAAAGGTTTCCATTCCTGTTCTATCCCCTGTTTCTTTTTATCATTTCTGCATATACTCATTTACTGGTTATGGGAGCGCCCAGTTTCGGCAATGGCCTTTTAAGGTATAAGCTGATACTGATCCTGTTTATATTTGGAGCTTTGTTTACATACCTCATATTGCTCAGCACAATGACAAAAAAGAAAAAAAGTTTTTTTATATTTTCCTGGCATCTCTTTGCGTTGTTCTCCCTGTTATTCTATATACTCCTGATACCGCTTTCCTGATATCAGTAAGCGTTCCATTTTTTATCGGGTTAATGGTTCTTGCTTCAATTTTTATCTGTGTACCGTTATCATACAGACTGTTTATGTATCAATTGAAGCATTATTACACACTGTTATTGATCATCCCCTTTTGTGTGATTTTATGGAATACTTTCTACCCTGTATTAACACTGAATGTATACAGGATGCCTGTTCTGAGCAGTCTGTGTGTGCCGGTTATTTTTTTAAATGCATTCTTCTTTATATTAGATGATAATAAAAGTACCAGTATCAGGACTGGTAAAGGTTTATTTGAATTTTCCCGTGACGTCGTTAAGCAGAATGAGAAAATTAAGAATAGAGAAATTATTCATAGTATTATCCGGTACCTGGATAGTAATTACACTGAAAATTATAACAGGCAGGAGCTGGCTGAAAAATTTAAAATTCATGATAACTACATGGTGCAGCTTTTTAAGAAACATACGGGGTCCAGTATTTCAGGATACATTAATAATTTGAGAATCAAGGCTTCCATAAAACTCATGAAAAATGATGATTCCAAAATAGTCGATATTGCCTACCACGTTGGCTATAATAACCTGACTTACTTTTACCGGGCATTTAAATCGTTTACAGGGATGACACCCAATGAATACAGAGCAGAAGGAAATAACTGCGAAGATCTGCAGAAAAAGATCGACGCAAAAGATAGTTGAGTCAATATGTTGATTATGCTGCCAGTACCTGTTTTTTTAGTCAATTTTTTTTATAGGGAATGAATCATGGTCTTCTGACCTTTACTATAAACGCTGCCGCAAAAATCATTTTTAATAAAACTGCGGATGTAATCAGTGGCAATGAATAACCCTGAAGTATAACTCCATTCCTTGACGCAATCCCGCACGCAAGAAGCGCAAGGCCGGTTAGCAGGAATATTATTTCCCTGCCGGGCCTGTATCTTCCGCTTTTAACAGCCAGTAGAATGTATGTTATCTTACATAAGCCGCCTGAAGAAAACAGGAATGGTGCGGTTGATGAACCGTAATATCTTGCGGCTGCCCCTGACGTAAGCAGAAGGATGCCTGACAGTAGAATGTACCTGCTGTAATTCAATAATTTTACCATTTATAAGAATTTATCTACAGGTGATCCATCCGCCTTTAAAGTCAAGGCATAATAAGTTAAACCGGGTGATCGTGTAATAATAGTCTCTTGCCTTAATTCCTCAGTTTAGCCACGGTCACACCGTCGCCGCCTTCGCCCATGTCGCCGGGGCGGTAGTCACTTATGTATATACTCATTTTTAAATGCTCACGCACAGCCTGTTTCATGGCGCCCGTGCCGTGGCCGTGAATTATTATCACTGTATTTATGCCGCGCCTTTCCATTCCGTCAAAGGACTGCTCTATCTGGTGAAGCGCCTGGTCAACGCGCATGCCGCGCAGGTCTATGGTGTTATACGATGTCTGGAGCGTTACCGGTATAAAATGTTCAGCTGCTCCTGTAATCGCGGGTTTCTGCTTTCTGCGCGAAGTCCCGGTACTTTTAGGCAGAATAAATATATCCTTAACCGGGAATCGTGACCTTATTGTTCCCCCGAGCAGAACAGACGCGGTTTTACCCGAACTGTCAGCCTCCTCGAATGTACCTTCGGTTTCGATAGACGCGATAAAGACCGGGTCTCCCCGTTTTGCACTTGCTGTGTCAAGCGGCTTCAGGCTTTCAGAGTATTTTTCGTGAGCCTCAACCTTGAGCCTGGTGTGCACATCCTCCTGTATTCTCTTCAGCTCATCGTGAAGCGCTGTTGTATCCTTCATATCCAGGTTCTGAAGAGATGTTATGCGCTGTGAGATCAGATCCCTGTACCTGTTCATTTCATCAACAAATTCTATGCCCCTGGCCTTTTTGGTCTCCGAGATAAGCCTTTCCAGTTCCCTTGACCGTGTCTCAATGCGCTGCCTCTCCTGTCGCAGTTCATCCATAAGCGACTGGACCTTCTGTCGTTCGTCACGGATCTCCTCTTCGTAATGCTGGACCTTTTCAAGCAGAGCGTCAACGCTCGATTCCCTGCTGTCAACAAGTGTTTCGGCGCGTTTAAGAATGCCTTCAGGCATACCGAAGATGCGCGCTATCTCTACGGCATGGCTCAGGCCGGGTATGCCAACGCGCAGTTCGTATGTAGGCTTGAGGGATTCAAGGTTAAACGTAACCGATGCGTTGCGGAACCGGGTATCATTGACTGCAAGTTCTTTAAGTTCGGTGTAGTGGGTGGTTACCATTATGCGGCTGCCCGTGTTGATCATCTCTTCAAGTATGGCCTGGGCAAGGGCCGCGCCCTGGCGCGGATTTGTGCCCACAATTATTTCATCTATTATTACGAGTGTGCTGCTGTCGGCATTACGCAGTATGTCGTTGATTATTGAGAGCTGGCCTGAGAATGTCGACAGGGACTGCGACAGGTTCTGGTCATCGCCTATGTCGGCCATTATATTGCTGAAGATACCTGTTACCGAGTCGGGGCCTGCCGGTATGTGAAGTCCGTACATGGCCATAAGAGCGCACAGGCCTACAGTCTTAAGGAGTACGGTCTTGCCGCCGGTGTTTGCGCCTGATATTACAAGTCCGCTGTAATCGGCACCCAGTATTATATCATTAGAGACAACGGTCCCGGGCGACATCATGTAAAGGAGCGGGTGGTGGGCTCCGTACAGTCTTAGCATCGGTTCGGGGGTAAGTTCAGGCTCGCTGGAGCGTGTTATCATACTTAATCTTGCGGCAGCAGTAATAAAATCAAAGTAGGTCAGAACCCTCTGGTTCGAATTGAGCTCATCTGCATTCTCTGCGACTTTGCTGCTCAGCGCTGCCAGTATCTTCTGAATCTCGAGAACCAGTTCGCGCTCAAGCATTATGATGTTGTTGTTAAGTCCAGTAAGCTCGCCCGGTTCAAAATAGACAGTGGCTCCGCTTGCCGATATGTCGTGCATGTTGCCGTTAAGCTTGTTGCGCATACCTGATTTGACAAGTATGACGTACCTTCCGTTTGACGTGGTCCAGGTCTTCTCCTGGATTATCTTTTCGTTGTCGGGTGAGTGAATTATTCTGCTTATTCTCTTCTCGATTTCCTGGCGTGCGCCGAATATTTCGTTCTTTATTTTTTTTAATACAGGGTACTTCTCTTCGTTAAGGCGGCCGTCATCGGTTATGGCTGCCGCAAGTGTGCGCGTCAGTTCCGGCAGCGGGTCTATGCGGTCATGTTCGTCACAGAGCTGGGGGAATTCATCTTTGTGCGCCGAGAGGTACGCGCGTATGCGTCCGGATGCAGCTGTAAAGTTGCGGATTAAAAGAAGGTCTTCGGCCGCAAGAGTTCCCCCCTTGGATGCGAGTGCTGTGTGAATAGAGATATCTGCGATGCCCGCAAGAACCGGAGGCGCGCCCCTTTCGATAAGTCCCCGCAGGGCGCTTATCTTTTTCATTTGTAACTCGATCCTGTTAAAAGGTACGGGCCGCAGCCTGGTCACGAGCCTTTTACCCGCGTCCGATGCGCATAATGAAGCGAGCTTCTCTTCAAGAGCCGGCCATTCCAGGATTTCAAGTATGCGCGTATCAAGCCTGTTTTTCATGAATAAAACAAATCCTCTCTGATCCTGTATATTAACTATTCCGGACGCTTCAGGTGTCAATAAAATATTTAGCTCATGCCAGAGGGCTTGACCTGTACCCATATTTCAGGACACCATTACTGAAAAGCCCCCTCCGGGGGAAGCCGGAATAAGTTAATGTACAAAACTGGTTCATCGGCTGGGGGCCGAAAAGTAGATGTGTGTAGAAGTGAGGTCTCGCGGAGGAGCATATGTCGATAGAAGTCTCCGGATTTTTTTCTGCTTTACATTAAAATATACGGGGATTAAGTTCCATCAGTTAAAGAAAGAGCTGACAGGAAAACTTTATGCCGCAGATTACTAAATACAACCACACAGATTTCAGTCACGATGAAATCCTTGAACTTAAAGGGAATAGAAAAATATACGTTGTCTTCTCAACTTTTAGTGAACGCGAAGCTGACCTTGTCGCGAGCAAGATTGAACTGCTGAAAACACTTCCCGCGGGAATAATCGACAGGTTTATCCTTAACCACAGGCGGGCGGGGATTGAACAGGACCGCACAGAACTTACTGTTGCCGCGAAAGCGCCTGAAACTGAAATAGTCATAAGCAATGACTTTGCAGTGCCCGGCATGGGAAGCGAAAAAGGTAAGGGCGCTGACATGCGCCGCACTCTTTACCACATAAACAGAACCTTTGACGGGAACAGATCTGATGCGATTGTCATATTTCTTGATGCCGATGTGCTGCCCGGATATTTTGGTACTCATTTTGTTGCCGGACTGGCGGGTGCAGTGCTGCGCGGCGCCGGTTTTGCCAAGGCCGGTTTCTGGCGACAGATGGGCCGTGTAAAGAAATTTGTAGCACAGCCACTGTTTTCGGTAATAAGGCACCCTGTACTTGACGGGTTGTCTGAATTTTCCTATCCCCTTGCCGGTGAATGCGCGGGTACACTTGAATTCTTTAACAGCGTTTCGTTTATGCAGATTTACGGTGTCGAGACATCCATTCTTATAGATGGCCTGCTTGACGCGCACCTTATGGCCGATGTAAACCTGGGGCTGTATGACCATGAACATCACACTGATAAAAATATTCAGAAGATGTGTTTTGGAATCATGCGTACATACATTCTCGCGCTTAAAGAACGGGGCCTGCTTGAATTTAAAAATGGCGCCGGAATTTCTGATCTTTTCCGCGCGGAATATATAGAACAGAGCGGGGATCGTGTTGTCATAAACGAGAACCTTGCCGAAATAAGGTACAGGCCGCTTAAAGAGATCCTGTAAAAAAATATATATGTATGCGGTAAACCGTTCCATTCTGTCCATCACATGTATTCCCCGTTGACCCTTAAGTTCATTTATGATTCAATCTCTCCTTCCATGTATGTCTTCACATTGAGTTAATGCTTTATTTTTTACAGGGATAGGCAGGATGTTCAGGATTAAATAAAGTCGATCCCGCAACCGCCCTTTTAGAATTCCCGCTCAATAGTAATACGTTTCTGGCTTGCATTTTTGAAAATTTTTTTCAGTAATTATTCCAAAAAAAATACTTTTTAGTGTGATATGGCGATTTAATTCCTCCCGCAGCCTTCGGCGGCTGGAGGAATTGAGCCTTTTACCCTGTAAAATATTTAAGGAATTAACATTGAAAATTTAATAAAAAGGGTTTTTTTTGAAAAATGGCCGTAACGACTTTGTAACGACTTTGATACGTCTTTGTAACGACTTTGTAACGACTATGAAATATAGGTCTTTGCGCGCCTGCGGCATGGGTGCAGCCTGATTACTTTAAGGTTTAATCAATTCAGAGGGTGGAAGATTATTTATTGATAAAGGGTACAATGGCCATGTCGGTTTTCATGATGTGGTGTTCAAGCCATTTACGCATCTGTTTGTCAACGTCTATGGCAAGATAGCTGTCAATTCCCTTGCCCTTGCACTCTGCCAGCAGACTGTTTATTTTATTACGGAAATCGTTGTGCTCCTTCACATGCGCTGCATAACCGGGGTAGTTTATGCGGAGCATAAGTTCTTCTTCATCATGAAAATGTTCAATAATGTATGATTCAAGGTATTCAAGCAGGTTCCGCAGTTCAGTAACAGCGCGGCCGTTGTACATTGCAAGTTCAAGTCTGTCAATGCGCCTGAACAGTTCCTGGTGCTGATTATCAATCAGTTCTATGCCGGTTTCGAGTGATCTGTTCCATTCAAGTATTGGCATATATCTTTCCCCGCGATAATGATGAATTTATTATATGTATTAACTGCAGAAGTGTCAATTATATTGCAGTAATATCCGGGGTCATATCTTTGCTCTCCTCTTCAAATCTCTTTGCCACTGAATCTTTAGGGAACCTGCCGTCGGGTAGCAGTATGGGGGATTTTCTTTTGTGTTCAGAGCTTTATTCCTGCTCCGCAATCCTTCATTTCCCCTTTTAAATGCAAACTGACACAACCCGGTTTGTGCCTATATTTTTTATTAATTGTTTGACTTTTTATTATAATGATGTAATCTGTTCAACAATGTGGAACAAATGCTTGTAATATTTATAATTATTGAATATATCAGAGATATGATCAGGTTTATCCGCTGCCTGTGGCTGTGGTGATTTGTTGTTATTACAGACAATAATAAAAGGATAAAAATGTCAAAATCCATACTGTCTTTAGTTAAAGCGTGCAGGATGCTCGAACTTTTTCTTGATGAAGAGAAGAGTCTTGGAATAACCGATTTTTCAAGGGCGCTTGAGATGCCCAAGGCTACCGTACAGAACCTTGCTTCTACCCTCGAGGATATGGGCTACCTTGAAAAGGATCCCATGACGCTGAAGTACAGGCTGGGGCCTGTGCTCT
>JAAYBQ010000069.1 GCA_012730035.1 Spirochaetota bacterium | reverse complement strand
GAACTTAAATATTTACATTCAGAAAACCATGTAATAATCGAAATTCACATTGTTGAAAAATGGAGCATTATACCAATCCCTCTTTTTACCAGCAACGGAAATAAACTCTCGGCAGGGCTCTATGTTTTAGAAACAAATTTCCTCGGGTTCGGGACAACAATATTCACGGGTGGAAGCATCTCGATAGCGGGGAACAGCGTCATTTTCGGATTTGTTGACCCTGCACTTTTCGGAACTGACGCCAGGCTGAACATCTTTTTTTCGTACAAAAAATATATCTATGAGACAGGTAACATGAAAAAAGAACTTTTCAATGAATACAGGTCTACGGGCAGACTCGCCCGAATAGATGCAGGCTGGAGCTTCCCCGGCGGCATAAACGCCTACTTTTCAGCAGGCTACCGGGAGAACCTAACTGATAAAGCATACAGCGCTTCATATAACGCGCCCGATACTGCGAAAATATTACCCGTGGGCATACTGCTGACAATTGACAGACTGTACCACTACGAGTACCTCTACTATGGATTCAAGCTCGATTCGGGATTGTACCACGGTTTTAACTTTTATGATGACGGAGATTACAATTACGGCCAGTACAACGCGCAGTATTCACTTAAACTTTTTTCATATCACAAGCTTACTTTGCATTCATCAGGTGCCTATGGCGACAGGCCGGAAATAATGGGCGAAAGGTTAAGCGGAAAAAAAGGATCCATGACGTTGCCGGCAGACATCATAGCATCCGACCGATGGATCAACTACGCGACAATCTACGAGTACCCATTGCTGCGCCTCAGCTGGGGTGCTGTCACAATGCTTGCTTTCTGGGAGCAGGGTCTGTTCGGAAGCGGCGAAATTAATCCTGAACATTACTACGGTCCCGGGTGCGGCATGCTGCTCTACCTGAAAAAAATAGCTTTGCCCGCAATGGGATTTAACCTGGGACACAACATTAAGACAGATGGAACTGAATTTTCATTTTATGTCGGGATGTCAATCTGAACTGCAGTGGGAAAAAATATTACAATTTTTACACGTCATTTTTCCAGCACAGGAAACGTTGAGATAAAACCTGTTGCGTTTAACTGACTGTATTACAAAACAGAAATTAAGCCATGTTTAGTTCCCGGAGCTGTCACGGTAGATTCATCACCCCGACAGCTCCCGGTCAATAAGGGAATTCCTGGTTAGAGAAGGCTTACTTTCACCGCTCTTGGGCCTTTATCCCCTTTTTCTATCTCGAACTCCACTTCAGCGCCTTCAGGAAGAGTCTTAAAGCCCTGCCCTATAATTGCGCTGTGGTGAACGAAAATTTCTTTTCCGTCATCAGCTGTGATAAATCCGAAACCTTTCTGGTCATTGAACCATTTTACTTTACCGTGTATCATTATGAACTCCTGATATTGTTCCGGGCCAAGGCCCGCGCAGATTACGATATAATAACAACTATAAAATTTACCCGGAGAAAACGAGGAAAGAAAATAGCAGAAGAATAATATGTAATCGTGTTGGCAACAACGTAAAGAGACGTTTAGAATTGTCAATAACAATTAGGGGTATTATTCCGGAACCCTGTTATGTTTTATAAAGGACGGGGGCGGCAAATACAATCAGATAACCGGTATTTTCACATTAGCACAGAGGCTCACAAGTTTTGCAACGAAGTAGAGTATGAGCAGAATAAGGATAAACATGAGAAAGATGTTTGTCCTGTAGAGAAATTTTTCTGAAAAGGATTTCTTGAACCTGTGAAGTATTACTGCAACCAGCGTCAGGTAAAAGCATAGTCCGAATGCTCCTGAAAAGATAAAGAGCGCTCTGACAGGGGCTGAAATGACAGGGAAAAGGTTAAGGTCGGCAAAGAGCCTGAATCCCACAAGCCACCATATTATCATGCCGGGATTGGTTATGGCTATTGTAAATCCGGTCAAAAACGAAAGCCTCTTGCCGTAACGGATACGCTTTTCTTTGTGAAGCATGTAGTCGCGTTCCCTGTACGACTTTAGCACAAGGTATGAAAGCACGACAATTCCGAGAGAATAGATTACAATCTGGAAGTCCTTGTGCAGCAGGAAGTCACCAAGACCGAAGAGCGCCAGCATACCATATATAAAGTCAGATGTTGCAGATCCGCACGCTGTTGCGATCGCGGGTTTTTTGTGCCCGTTGATTGTTTTTTTGATCACCTCGAGCTGCACAGCACCTACGGGGATGGAGGAGACAAATCCCAGTAATACTCCGAAAATTATTGTCGCTGCGAGTTTAAGTATAAAAAAATAATCCATTGTACTTCCCGGCGATTTGATTAATGAAACGAGCAGTTAACCTGCTGTGTTACAGACTGGATAATATGATAGTTACAGAAAATATGATTGTTTAATTATTTGCAAACATTTTTTTATAACATTACAATCACTTCTGCTCAACGGGAGCAACGAGCTCCTCGATCACTGCAAGGATCTCGTTCCTGATTTCCCTGAAGTCGTGGTCAACAATTGACACATCGCGTATCGGAATATCTTCAAGATATATTCTGCCGGTGTTTGCATCCAGAGTTATGTAGTCACCTTCACGCAGCAGTGTTGTACCCAGCACCAGTTCGCCAGGCTCTCTGCCATGTTCCCACATTATATCAGTAACGCAGGGCTTACCCTCACCTATTGCCACAAGTGCGGCATGCGAGGTTACACCTCCCTCCTTTGACAGATAGCCGTAAAACCTGTTCTCTGCCATAATAACCCGTGGCGGAACATTGCTCTCTGTAATAAATATCAGCTTACCCTCCATGCCGGTGATGCTGTTCTGGTCCTTGACAATGCGTCCCCTGACCGCTCCGCCGTTTACGGGTTTACCCTGCGCAATAACGGGCGCATCGTTCACAACCTTACTGTCAAGGTATGTGCCCAGAATCTTTTTGTTAAGGCCGAAGGCAGTGCGCTTGATCAGCTTGTACTCTGTGTATATCTTCTCCCTGAAGAACTCGTAGCTGTTTATTATTTTTGCAATGGGCGACTGTTTCAGTATTCTCGACTGAACAATGTAGGTGATGCCGCCCCGTATGGCGAACTCGATGTCCGTGGGATAGCGCTGGATCCGTTCATCAAAATACTTGAACTTTTTAAAACTCTCGAAGTGCCGGGGATGGTCGCGGATAAAGTCTGCAGTTGTACCGGGCGTAATTGCCCCATCTGCAATTACATTGCCGAAAAATCCGTCGCTGTATTCTATCTGCTCCTCGACATCAGTACCGATCTTTCCCGTGTTAGGGTTGCGTGTAAAAAATACTCCCGAACAGTCGTCAGCAGAAAGTATGGGAACACATTCCTGTATAAGGCAGCCTGTCTGGAATGGGGACGGTATACCAAGGTGAATTGTCTGCTTCTGCACAACGTCGCTCTCGAATGACCTGAATACGGCAATGACAGACTTGCACAACTGCTCCATTGGATCATCAGGGATTGAACCTGAAGTACTCTTCTCCATTATAATTTCATGGATCGCCTCTGCTGCATCCATCATAATGAACATCCCTTCACGAAAAACGGTTACATAACTGTCAAAACCCGACTCCTTTACTATGTAATCAGTATCGAGCCCCAGCACGCTGTTTGCATAGCTGAGCATAAAACTAATATATGCCTGGTAGGCGCGCGCAGGTTCTTTGAGCGTCTTTGACCAGGTTCTTGCCGTATCCCTGCTTATACCTATATGGCTGATTGTATCAAGAAGTCCCGGCATTGATGCCACTGCGCCCGAACGCGCCATTAAAAGAAGCGGGTTCAATGGGTCACCAAGTCTTTTCCCCGTGCGCTTCTCAAGCCTGCCTACAATGTCAGCTATTTCTTTCTCCAGATCTCTTACGCTCACCTGGCCCGTTTGTATGTGGTACCATGTGAGAGTGCTGAATCCATAACCCATTGGTACGTCAAAATTGGGCAGATGCCTGCTCCGTATAATGCGCGAGTTCCTGATCTGCGAAAGCCCCTTGCCCCCCATAAACTCCGGACCTTCCAGTATGCCGTATGAGACATCACTGTCTGTCCCGAATTCATACACCAGGTCGGAAATATTCAATCTGCCGGATTTTTTCACCTCGTCGAGCACCCTGCCAAATGGCTCGAGAGATTTTCTGGCATCATAGTTTTTTATGCTGTTGATCAGGTTGCTCAGCACGTGCGTGGTCTTTTCGCGGATAATATTGTTCAGTATCCCCGTAAGCGCCGGAGCGTTGTCCCTGTTCACAAGGTATGCCGAGTAGAGTTCCTTTATTGAAAGAAAGTTGTTCTCAAGCTCCGAGTTCATGGCCTCTACAATGCTCGGGAAATGCGCGATTCTGTCCGGCCGTTCATGGAGCTGCATCAGCAGCCGTTCTATCAGCAGTGCGAACCTGCCGAGCATCTTAGTGCCGTGACCCACGGCCCTTGCACAAAAAGCCAGGTCAACCAGAGCCTTAAGTGATTCAATGTACACTTCGTCAGTTATTATTCTGTACTTTGTGTTTACAATATTAGAATAGTAAATAAAAGCCAGCTGTTCGAGCAGGGTGTCCGCGGTTATCAGCCTGAAGAGCAGCTCGCCCTTTCTGGAAACACCACTGCGGGCGATCTCCTCAATCAGTTTTTTAAGGTTGTACCTCTGCATGCCCAGGCGCATCTCGATCCATTCCTGGTCACGCAGGTTCTCTTTCATGCGGCGTACGTATCCCACGGAGCGTTCGTAGGATTTCATCGAGGTCACCTCTTCCGTGAGAAGCCCCGCCAGATTGGACTCGAGCACGTTGTAAAATTCCTCGCGCGACAAAAAATTCTTGCTCTCGCCGCTGTCTGACCAGGCCACCTTGAGCCTGTTCTTGAGCATAAGCAGGGCCTGAAAGACCGGCGAGTCCAGGAGATCATCCTTGTCTTCGCGTGAAACATTGTAGACGGTACTACCCTCTATCATTGCTGAACTTTTTTCCGAATGAAGGAATTGCTCAAATTTTTCTATCTTTGTAATTACCTTGTCCGAAAGGTGCTGGTGAGTAAGTTTACGAATATCGGCAGCGATGGAACCGAAGGTCTGGTCATACCTGTACTCTGCCTCAAAATCATGCGCTATGTCACGAAGTTCAGTTATGTCTATACCGTATATGTTGAACTTCGGAATCTGGCGCACCATTTCGTATATCAGAGGATATATAATCTCGAAGGAGGTTCCGTCCCATGATCCCAGAAATTCCATTACACGGGTCTCGAGCTCACCAAGGGATTCGGTACGCTCCCCCTTGAGGCTGCCGCGGGTCTTCAGTTCATAGCGGAGAAAAAGAACTGTATCGACAAGCTTCTCTTTTATAACGGCCAGGTCCCTTTCGCCGCAGAGTCCCGCAAGCAGCCTGCTCACGTCATCAACAAGTTTAAGCTCGCCGAACTTTCCGGAAACCAGGTCCATAGCACCTCCTGTCTTGATAACGGGTACGTTGCCGGAAAATAATTCCCGGCATTTATATTACTAATCGATCATACATGATTAAGTCAATAACAATAAAAATTGCGGCAGTCTGAGTATATATACGGTAAAATAACATGGTCTAGTTAAGAATTTCGTACACCCTTATTGTCCCAGACCAGCGCTTCTTCTCCAGAAGGCAGCATTTAACATTTATCCTTCGCCCTTTGAACACGGCTACCGCCCGTTTTTTGGCGCCTGTGACAAGATATGTCTCTCTGCTCTTTGACCGGGGATTGATTACGATGTATACATCACCGGCCCCGTTAACTTCAACAATCCCGTGCAGTTCAATCCTGAAAGACTGAGCTGATGTTTTACCTGAATTTTTTAAGCCGGTAATCCCTGTTAAAGGATCAATGCAATCCATTGAATTATACCTGTCAGCGGGAACAGGTGCGGGCCTGACAACGGTCTCCTTTACAGGTTTTTCTGAACAAGCACATACAAGTAGAACAGAGACTATTGCAGCGGGAAGTTTAATAAGCAGTTTTTTCATAAGCACTCCATATCGTATTACCTACTTGCTCCGAATAATGACACCGGCCCGTATCTTCGGTACGCCGGGGCCGGCCAGTAACCCGTATCCAGAAGAGATTGCGTCATATACATTTGCATGATCAGTTCATACCAGTTCTCAACAGCGCCGTCAATCGGGCCCTTTTCGCAAAAGTCAAGTTTACCGTAATAGTTCCCTGAACTGACAGAATCTGTGTCCAGCGATGTGTACCACCACTGGTATTCAAGGTATGTGCCGCTGCCGTATGTTCCATCACCGTCCGTGAAGAAAAATGAAAGTCCATTATGACCACTTGTGAAGCCGGAGTAACCTGAATCTCCGTATGAAAACAGGATATAATCTGAAATGGCAGACATCAGGTTTACCGCCGCAGTATTAACCTCTGCTGACATGTTCGCGTCCAGAACCCTCTCTGCAAAATCGTACAGGTCAAAATATGGCCAGTCTTTCCACTGTGTCGAGCTGGTTTCATTGAAATAATTCATTGTAGGTGTAGTTGAAGATGTTCCTGAACCGCGTATTACCTCGACTATATCTTTATATCCGGAGACCCGGGATATCGCATCGGAAAATATATCCATCGAGGATTTTACTTCAGCAACCAGTGTATTATCAACGGCAGTCTGTGTCTGCAGAGAATCATATCCGCCATCAGCCTCTGCATCCGCATACTCCTTTGCACAGAGTTCGGCAAATTCATTTGCCGAAACTGTCAACGCGTCATAACATGGATCATCCTCGGGGTCTGCGGTGTCACCGTCATTGTCAGATCCACCCAGCCTTGTGAGTATGCGCACGTAGTCCCATCCGTCAGCCTGCTCATTCGCTGGCGAAAAACATATTGCATCTGCACCGAACTTGCCGGTCACGCCCGGCCTGTACTCGTAAGCCACCTCGATCATCCCCATGAGACATGCGTCAAAGCCAATAAAGTCAACGCTGTGTTCTTCACTCAGCACATCTGTGATCTCTCCCGTATAGAGTTCATCGTCTCCGTCAGTTTCATCAACGCATATATTCTTTGTGATCTCATTGTATGGATCTGCGGCGCTTTCGCCTGGAGAGACCTTTTTCATAAGGCCGCCTCCATGGTTCCACAGAATTAGCGCATACTTTTCAGCGGGAAAAAAGGACTGGCAGTATTCAATGAAGTTTTTCAGCTCAGATGCATCACCCATGTTCACTTCACCCAGGCCTTCATCAAGACGCTCCGAAACCCATAAACCGCTGTTATTCGGGTCAGGCTTTATACGGTACCTGCGGGTCTCTGTCCAGTTTAAGCCTGTATAAATGCTGCTGTTATCATAGCCGGCATGTCTGTCAACCTGGACAATAATCTTTATCTTTCCATCAACTGAAGGATCGGTCAGGCCGGCAAGGTAGAGCCCGTATTCCATTTCGTTAAAGTCGGCCAGCGCAAATGGCTCAAGATTATTGTCACCGT
Source organism: Spirochaetota bacterium (assembly GCA_012730035.1). GTDB lineage: Bacteria > Spirochaetota > UBA4802 > UBA4802 > UBA5550 > JAAYBQ01. The sequence continues at coordinate 12,153 of JAAYBQ010000069.1, read as the reverse complement.
CAAGCCAGACCATGACTGTCCAGCCCCCCTCAATTCCCTCGCAGGTACTGCATGACATCAGGGGTATAACACAGAGCATGGCAAAGAGCATTGATACGATTTTTCGCAGCATAGGTCCTGTAATAAATTTCAGCAGAAGCACGGCACATGCAGCTGCCTGTGATTTGCTGAATTTTTTTTGATATATAATTCTGCCGGTATAGCAAAAAAATCCCGGCATTCAAAAAGATGTATATCAGACGGCACCGGATTACAAGAACTTTTTTACAGGATAGAAAATCCCCGGGAGAAGCCCTCCCAAAAAAAATTTTAATTGTCATCTGACTGGTTATCTTTTACACAGGAGAAGAGCGAGGTAAAATATGAAAAAACGTAAACTTGGCAACAGCTCACTTCAGGTGACCGAACTGATACTTGGCACCTGGGCCATTGGCGGCACCATGTGGAGCGCCTATGACGAGAAATCGGCTATCGAAGCAATTGAAACTGCCATCGACTGCGGCATAAACACCATTGACACTGCGCCCGCTTACGGCGGCGGACATGCAGAGGAACTGATCGGCAGCATAGTAAAGGGAAAGCGCGACAGTATAATAATAGCTACAAAATGCGGACTTAACATAGAGGGGCGGTACGAAAAAAATCTTTCCCCCGAGTTCATCAGGCATGACCTCGAGATGTCGCTTAAACGCCTTCAGACCGACTACGTCGACCTGTACCAGATACACTGGCCCGTAAGCGACGTACCAATTGAAGAATCGATGGCAGAACTTATGAAACTGAAAGAGGATGGCAAAATCCGTCACATAGGTGTTTGCAACTTCTCAGGCAAAGAACTGAAAGATGCCATAAGCTGCGGCGATGTTGTATCGTACCAGCCCAACTACTCGCTGCTGGAGCGAGACATAGAATCAGACCAGATGAAGGTATGCGTTGAGCACGGCCTGGGGATGATTTCGTACGGGTCACTGGGTGCCGGTATGCTCACAGGCAAGTACAGGGAACTGCCTGTATTCCCGCGCAGTGACGCAAGATATTTCTTCTACAGGTTTTTTAAAAAAGAGTACTGGCCTAAAGTTAAAGAGGTTGTGAACACGCTCCGTTCTATCGCCGACAAAAGGGGCACGCGACCCGGCCACGTTGCAATCGCATGGATACTTTCGCGACCTGCGGTTTCAGGGGCAATATTCGGCGCACGCAGCGCTGACCAGGTTCGCGATAACCTTGGCGGCGCATCTCTGGTACTTTCGGGCGACGAGATAGCCGTGCTTGAAAAAGTCTCGACAGACATATACACAAAGATCAGGGAAGAATAGGCATGGCATTACTCAGCTTCCAGGATGTGAGCCTTTCGTTCGGGGGCCCGAACCTGCTGAACAGCATAAACATGCAGATACATGAAGGTGAAAAGATCTCCCTGCTTGGCCGCAACGGCGCGGGAAAGTCCACCATGATGCGCCTGATACACGGCCTTACAGAACCCGATTCCGGCCGCATAACACGCGAAAAGTTCCTGCGCACATCAATCCTGCAGCAGGAGGTTCCCGGTGACATAGGCGGAACAGTCTACTCCATACTTTCAGGGGGAATCAGCGATGAAAATGAAAAAGCGGACGCCGCGTACCTTGAACAGAAACACATACGGCAGATCGAAAGAGTTCTGTCGCTGATGACCCTTGACCCCGAACCTGAGTTCATGTCGCTCTCTGCGGGGATGAAGCGCAGGGTGCTGCTGGGCCGGGCGCTGGTGAACGACCCGGACATACTTCTTCTTGATGAACCGACCAACCACCTTGACATAGACTCTATCCGCTGGCTTGAAGATTTTCTCTGCCGCTATGACAGGACTGTTTTCTTTGTGACCCACGACCGCGCCTTTTTGCAGAAGGTTGCACTGCGCATACTGGAGATAGACAGGGGGAATATATTCGACTGGAAATGCGACTACGCGACTTTCCTTAAGCGCAAGGAGGCGTGGCTTGAATCCGAAGAGACTCAAAATGCGCTCTTTGACAAAAAGCTTGCCCGTGAGGAGATATGGATACGCAAAGGGATTAAAGCAAGGCGCACACGAAACGAAGGAAGAGTCAGCGCATTAAAAGAGATGAGGGCAGAAAGATCCAGGCGTCTGGAGAGGCAGGGTAACGTGCGCCTTGAACTTTCACGCTCTGATAAATCGGGTAAAACTGTAATCGAAGCTTCGGATCTTTCGTTTAGATATAATGAAATGAGTATTATAAAAAACTTCTCAACAATCATCCAGCGCGGTGATAAAATCGGTATAATCGGACCTAACGGCTGCGGCAAAACTACGCTGATAAGGCTTCTCCTTGGAATTCTTGAACCTGCCGCAGGAGCCATTAAAATTGGGACAAGGCTTGAAGTGGCCTACTTTGACCAGCTGCGCGACAGCATTGACGGCAACAAAACCATCAGGGAGAACATCGCAGAGGCCGGCGAAATGATCGAAATAAACGGCCGCAGCAGACATGTCACGGGATACCTGCAGGACTTTCTCTTTCAGCCGGACAGAATCGACATCCGGGCATCGGTACTTTCAGGCGGTGAACGCAACAGGCTTATGCTGGCAAAACTCTTCACCCGGCCGTTCAACCTGCTTGTAATGGACGAACCGACCAATGACCTTGACCTTGAGACAGTTGAACTGCTTGAGCAGATACTTATTGAATACGAAGGAACACTGCTTGTCGTAAGCCATGACAGGGAGTTTTTGAACAACATAGTTACAGGCACCTTCGCCTTTGAAGGCAACGGTGAAGTCAGGGAATACGCCGGCGGATACGACGAATGGCTTGCGAGGCGCCCACAGGTCAAAGAAACCCGGGAGAAAAAAATCCAGCCCGGGAAAAACCCGAAAGAAAAAACAAAACTCACGTTCAAGGAAAAGAGGGAACTTGAAAGCCTGCCTGACGAAATTGCTGCCGTCGAGAAAAAGAAGGATGAACTGATCGCACTAATTTCTGACCCTGAATTTTATAAAAAAAATGCCGCCCGGTCTGCAGAGGTAACCCGTGAAATAGCCGGGCTTGACGCGGAGCACGAAGGACTGATGCAGCGCTGGCTTGAACTTGAAGAAATCTCAGGAATGGAACAGAAGAACAAACAATGAATTAAAGTATTTCATCCCCCCGATTTGATTATAATCTGGTTTTTGCTCACTTTTTCTTTTAAAAAATTGACATCTGTAAAAAATGTTTATTTATTTATACTGAGTTATTTATACCGGTACAGTATTTACCCGGCGGTATTCATTCAGCAGTATCCTTAAGTTTTTCAACAAAATGTCAGAACGGCATGAAGCGGTGCCGCAGTGGCAACTTTTACAGCCATGAATTTAAAGAGCATGCTTAAGACTGTTAAGGCAGCGGGCGGAACTGACTGCATCACTGCCTTAACAGCAAAACATAAACATGTTTACTGGGTTCTGATCTTAATCGGTCAGAACCATTTTTTTCCAGTTAAGCCTGCAGAGCTTTCATTATACCAAAAAGTTTTGCCATATCGCCAGGTGTTCCCACAGAAATGCGCACAAAATCTTTTATGACCGGAATATCAAAGTGTCTAACAAGAATTCCATTCTGCTTTATATGTTCGTAAATACTCCTTCCTTCAAGTCCGCTTTTACGCACCAGCACAAAGTTTGCCATTGAGGGGAGCACATCCCACCCTGCCTGTCGCAATCCGGCAGTAAATTCTTCGCGGGTTTGCATTATTTCGCCGTTTATTTTTCTGTAATATTCCGGGTCACCGCAGGCCGCGATTCCCATTTTCTGCGCGAGCAGGTCAACGGGGAAGTGATTGAATGAATTTTTTGTTGTATAGAGTGCAGCAGTAAGTTCAGGATGTGCCACTGCGAATCCCAGCCTCACACCTGCGAAACAGTAACTCTTGGAGAATGTCCTGATTATCACAAGATTTTTATAATCTTTAAGCAATGTGATTGCGGATTCACCTCCGAAGTCAATATACGCTTCGTCAACCACGACCACCCTGTCTGAAGGATACCTTTCGAGCATATAGCGTATGTTGTCCAGTGGCATATATATACCGGTTGGCGCGTTGGGATTGGCGAATATTATACCGCTGCTGTTGCCTTCGAGCATTGCATCGGTGTTGATTGAATAATCCACTGCAAGCGGAATCTTTTTATACGGTATACTGTAGTACCCGGCATAGACCGGATAGAAGCTGTATGTGTGCTCAGGAAAATGGAGTGGAGCATCGGAATCAAAGAATGTGTAGAACACAAACGAAAGCACCTCGTCAGAACCGTTCCCCGCGAGTATCATTTCAGGTGTGACTCCCTTTCCGAGCATGCGGGCTATGGCTGCACGCAGCTGTGTAGAATCGGGGTCAGGATAAAGACGCAGCTGCGACGCATCAAATTCGCGGATAGCTCTGGAAACTTCGGGCGACGGCGGGTATGGATTTTCATTTGCATTCAATTTAATGTAGGTGCGGTCCCGCGGCTGTTCACCGGGAACATAAGGTTTAAGCTCAGCAAAACGTTTTGAAAACATGAAGACACTCCATAAGAATTAATAGCTAAGATTAAACCCGGGCCTTAAAAACTCAATATAAAAACGGGCTAATAATCATCGGCTTCATCAACTCTGAAAGTGAACCTGGCCGAATCTACAGACGCAGAAAAATGAAAGCTGCTTTTACAGGGATGCGGTTTTTTACACCGTCGGTGAGGTTGTTGAAGCACTGAAAAATGCAGTTGTTAAAAAAGTCGGCGACAAAATTAAGATAATTGAATGGACTCACTGAAAACACTAAGGGTGACACGCGCTGTCACCCTTTAAGGTTTTCGTAAACCCCCACCATCTTCCTGACAGCACTCTCCCACCGGAACTCATTCTTTACCCTGGCCATTCCCGCTTCCGCAAACTTTTTCATACTTTTTGTATCATTAATAAGGCTGTCGATTGCCTCTGCAAGAGCAGTTTCGTCGCGTGCCGGAACAATAACACCCGCATTACCCACAACCTCGGGTAGCGCGCCGCCGTCACTTGATATAACAGGTATGCCGCAGGCCATTGCCTCGCCCGCGGGAAAACCGAATCCCTCGTAGACCGAGGGGACTGCGGCAATTGCAGACTGTGAGTAAAGCCTGACAAGATCCGCAGTAGAAGCCGTACCGGCGAAGTGGACCCTGCTTCGAAGATCCAGCTTATCAATCAGCATGTTGGTAATCTTTCTGTGAGGCGCGCCGCCGTCAACCACAACCAGCCGGACATCTGACCGTACATGCTTCAATGCCTTAAGCAGGTAGACAAATCCCTTTTTACCATCCTCTATGTTCCCCACGAATATTATATCTTTTTTATTTTTAGCGGTTTTAACCGGCCTGAATATTTTTGTATCGATCCCGTTGTAGACCACTGTCTGATTCTCCATGGGCACACCGAAGTCCCTGTGGTTCATCTTTTTCGAATCCTCGGATACAGTGATTATGTGGTCAAGCCGCTTTGATACTATTGCCTGCATAAGCGTAGGGTAGAACATCACGTAACGGAACTTACGTGTAAATGATTCGGCCCGTTCAAGCACCGTGCGCAGGTCAACTGTAAGGGGATGGTGAATCGTTGCGAGCACTGGTATACCTAACGATTTCATCAGCAGCAGGCCGTAACTAAGGCACTGGTTGTCGTGTATTACATCGAACCTGTATTTATCGTGAAGTTTTCTAAGCATAAAATATGCCCTGTACCCGAACGAGCTTATCTCTGGAAATGCCCCCAGCCTGCTGTGCGCCCATTCGTATGCATTTATCGGGCTGAAAATATCGAACGGATGTTCAGCGTCAATCACCGAGAATCCCTTTTTCACATAATACCCGTTATTGTGTATGGAGTGAACAATCACACCCTTCATGTAATCCGGGTAAGGCGGGCCGACAATGGCATGAACTTCGTGCCCCTGCCGCACCAGCTCTTCGGCTATATATTTAAGGTATATTCCCTGTCCGCCCGAATAGGGGTTACCCCTGTAACAGAGAAGACAAACCTTCATTGTTTTTTCCCGCCCGGAACTGAATTCGCGTAAAGGCTGCCCATGTGCTTAACCTTCGAGGGGTCAATCCTTTTAATAACCTTCGCCGGATTACCCGCAACAATTACATTTGCCGGAACATCACGCCGCACCACAGACCCGGCTCCCACAACGGAATTCTCACCTATATGTACACCCTTGCAGATAATAGCCGAATCGCCGACCCACACACCGTGTTCCAGAATAACAGGCGCATTCCGTCCCGGGGAAGATGTTCTGTCATAAATATCATGCCAGTCAGCATCCATAAGGTAGCAGAAATTCGCCAGCATGCAGTTATCTCCTATTACTATCTTATTGGCGCTGCTGACCCGGACGCCGTTCATGACAAGGACGTTATCGCCAATGGTAATACTCCCGGCTGTTCCATGCATCTTGGTAGTCGTCAAAGTAGTCCTGAATCCATCGCCGGCAACCATTGTGACATTTTTGCCTATGTGGATATTCGGCCCGGAAACAATCATATTCCATGCGCCCCATATCATTGGACGACTCTTAACAGAGGCGAACTGCCTGTAAAGCCTTCTATAGGCAAGGGCGCTTCGCAACATAAAATATGTTTTTTTAAACCAAGAGGCTTTTTCATCTTCGTTGAACATTTTTACCGGCTTGAATTATTTTTATTTTCTTTACATCTGTCTGTTTCTTAATTAAATTGCTTCTATTGAACAGGGGATTATCTGCAATATGTTCCCGCATAGCGGGGACGTGAACCAGTAACACCCGTAGTGCGCAGAGACGAAACATTGACGGGAATGACAGCTGATAACCGGCACCTGTCCAGCTATTGAATTAATCTTATCATAAAATGTAAACCACTTTTACCGGGGGGGGGGATTATGCAAAGGTTCTTCTTAACCATATTTCTGCTGCTCTATGCGCTGGTACGACCTGGAGGTTATGACTCCATGACCATCTACCCCGCTCAGGGCTATCTGCTGTTCGAGGACTTCCAGCATTATGGCAACAGCCCTTTTCCCGCATGGGAATCGACAAAACCGCGTGACCAGGCTGTTAAAATTTATTCGATCATCACCGAGGGTGAAAAAAAATTCATGCGGGCATCAACCCTGGGATTGAACAAGATGATACAGATCGGCCGACCTGTAAAAAAAATGAAGCTTGCCGGCCGTGAAAAATACTGGGACATCTACAAATACCCGTTTATACAGTGGGACTGGCGCGTCCACACAATTCCCGCCAGAGCCGATGAGAGAACAGGTAAATTGAATGATTCCGCCGCATCAATATACGTGGTCTTCCCCAGGAAAAACCTTCCGGTAGTAGACTGGGAGAACCAGCCCGCGAACTGGATTAAATATGTCTGGAGCTCCACCGCGCCTGAAGGGACGGTTGTACACAAGCACGTTAAAAAATACGGAGTTACCTTATACATCGGCAAAACAATAGTTGTGGCTACCGGTAAAAAAAATCTGAACAAATGGATTACGTTCAAGCGTAATGTTCTGGCTGACTACCGTAAAAACTTCGGTAAAGAACCAAAATACCATCCAACGGTCATAGGCATACTTACAGATTCAAACAGTACAAAGAGCAGCGCGATAGCGGATTATGACAATATAATGGCTCTTACGGACTAATCGATTTGAATATGCTCGCCCAGAAACCTGGGCTGCTCACCCGTGACATGCAGGTCAAGAAAGGCGCGGAACCTCGCCAGAACCTCACGCAGCCTTACCTTGATCCGTCCTGAATCGCTGCAGTCATCCGCATTAAATCCCGTTGCATTAATCCCGTAATGCCCGGCAATATATACTGCCCTTTCGTTATGGAACTTCTGCGAAATGACCGTAAATGATTCCTGACCGAATATCGCCCTTGCGCGCACAACTGAATCGAGTGTCCTGAATCCGGCGTAATCAGGGAATATTTTCCTGCCCGGCACTCCCCTCTCAACAAGTTCTGCAAACATGGCCCTGGGCTCATTGTATCGCCTGTCGCTGTTGTCACCTGTTGCTATGATGTAATCGATCTTTCCCGCATGGTAGAGCATGACAGCAGCCTCTATCCTGTTGGTAAAAAAAGGGTTTAATGTACCGTCCGCCCTGTACTTACTTGTACCAAGCAGCAGTCCGCACCTGTTATATGGCAAATGATCAACTACAGAGGTTGTTGATCCCTCAGTCCCGGCACTTATGTAGACATCTACTCCGGCTACGGCCACAGCAAGGCATAACAGGACAGAACAGAGTAAAAGGCATATTCTTCGGATTATAACTTTAAAGCCCTGTTTCAACGGCATCCCTGAGCATCCTGATCTGTTCAATAATCGAAGAACGGGACGTGCCGCCTGCGGAAATCTTTCTTTCAGGTGCAGAGGACGGATCAAGAATGGTAACAATTTCATCATCTATAAGAGGTGAAAATTTCTTAAGCTCATCAGCGGAAAGCGAAAAAAAATCTTTTTCTTCTGTTTCGCAGTAGCGTACTATGCCTCCCGAAATTTCATGTGACTCACGAAAAGGGACGCCTTTGCGTACAAGGTAGTCAGCCAGGTCCGTTGCCGTTGAAAAATTACTGCGCACCGCAGTCTGCATCCTCTGAGCATTTACTGTCATCGTGGAGACCATCCCCGTAACACCCTCAAGGCTGATAATCACAGTATCGACTGTGTCAAACAACGGCTCTTTGTCCTCCTGCATGTCACGATTATATGTCATGGGCAGCCCCTTCAGCACAGTAAGCATCGAAAAAAGATTGCCGTAAAGCCTTCCGGTTTTTCCGCGCACAAGTTCAGCGACATCGGGATTGCGCTTTTGCGGCATGATTGACGAGCCCGTGGTGAAAGAATCCGCAAGCCTTATGAACGAGAATTCCGACGAGGACCAGAGGATCAACTCCTCGCAGAAGCGTGAGAGATGCATGCCGAGAACTGACGCGAAGTAGAGAAAATCAAGCATAAAGTCACGGTCGCTTACGGCATCCATGGAATTCATAATGACGGAATTAAATCCCAGCTCGTTCCGTAAAAATTCCCTGTCATTCGCGTAATTTACACCAGCCATGGCACCGCTTCCCAGAGGCAGCCTGCTGCATGAACTGACCGCGTCAGCAAGCCTCTTTCTGTCGCGCACCAGCATCCATGCGTAGGCCAGTATATGGTGACTGAACCGGACAGGCTGCGCCACCTGCATGTGGGTGTAGCCGGGCATTATAACATCTATATGCTTTTCTGCTGTTTCAACCAGCACTGAAACCAGCTTCGCGAGCAGACTGTCTATTCCCGCTGATTCATCCATTATAAACATTCGCACGTCTGTGGCCACCTGGTCGTTCCTTGACCTGCCGGTATGCAGACGCTTGCCTGCATCGCCTATACGTTCGGTCAGAGCTGCCTCGATATTCATGTGAATATCCTCGCGTGAATCAAGAAAAAGGAATTCGCCGCGGTCAATCTCATCCCTTATCTGCGCAAGTCCGACAACTATGTCATCAAGCTCATTTGCATCGAGCACATCGATTTTATTCAGCATTTTCGCGTGCGCAATGGAACCGCGTATATCCTGCCTGTAAAGCCTGGAATCAAAATGCACCGATCGTGATATACGTTCTGTTACATCAGAGGCGGAACCTTCAAACCTTCCGCCCCAGAGTTTCTTTTCGTTTTTTTTCATAGCAAGTTTCCTGTTGTTGTGGCCTTCCCCGGCCTGCGGCATACAATGCTAACGGATTATTTACTATACCTGCTCAAGCAGCAGATCTATGTATTTATCGACATTCTCAAGACTCTCTTTAATTTCGTATTCAAGCATGTCGGCCAGGCTTATCATGTCGTTGCTCTCCATAATGTCCATGGTCTCGTTCATCAGAGTCTGCAATTCGCGGTTCTTTTCATCAAGCGAAATTCCATCTAACACTACCTCTTTCAGGTCAATACCGAACACAGGCGACACCTGGTAGCATGTACGGGTATATGTAAAAAGAAAGTCTATAAAACGGAAAAGTTTATCTACACCATCGGGATCATTTCCGGTCTGGTAGGCTGCAGCGATTTCCTCCAGGAGTTCAAGCTGCTGCGGGAGCATCTCCTTTATCTCTTTCAGTGACTGGAGCAGTACATCGGGTGAATCTATGCTGTCTATGATGAGCCTCTTCATCTCCTCGCTCACAAGAAATACACCGAAAATCTCTCTCAGGCTGTAAAAAAGGCTTTCATCAATGTCAAGGTTATCCTCCTCTTTCATTTCGGATATAAATGTAACTATCCTGTGTTTAAGGGCCGAAAGCTTCTCAATATATGCTGAAATCTTTTCATCCCTGAAACTGATCTTATCAAGGTCCATCTTCAGAAGGCCTGCAATAGTGGAGAACACCTCCTGCAGCCACTCCATCCCCGAAATCAGGTCTCCCAGTTCATCCGTATCGATCCCCTCTTCACCTGTATGCTGCAGAAAAGCAAGCACCCTGTCACAATAGGCAATTCCTTCATTTACCGTTTCATAAACAACATCAGCCCTTGACTGTACAAGGCAGTTCATCAACTTAATGTTCTCCACCGGCACAGGTGGAACCTCCGCAGCATCATGGTAGTTCCCGTCTATATCAACACCCAGAAAAATAAGGTTCTTCTCATTAATCCATTCTGTAATGGACTTAACCACCTCCCTGGCATCTTTTTCATTCTCCAGCATTATCTCAACCGGATAATCGTTAATCCTGACTTCCATTACTTCCTCCGTAACTATTTGTCTCCGCCGCCCATCTGGCTCTTCATCCAGTCCTGTTGCTGTTTTGAACCTGAAATGGTCTTCTCCATTGTGCCGAATTTTTTTCTCAGCTTCTCTTCGTACTGTTTAAGGTGCGCCATCCGTTTTTCTATTTTCTGGTTCGCCATCTTGATCAGTTCATCTTCATAATCCATCTTGGTCTGGATAATGTTTTTCCCGTATGAAATATAAGGGTCAAGTTCTCTCACCAGGCTAAAAGCCATACCTGCATCTGTCCTGTTGTCACCATCTGTATCGGCTCCGAAAAAAGCGGTGACCCCCTCGGGGTTTTCAGCAATCGCCTTCCGCAGTTCGTCTTCATCGATCGTGAGCTTACCCTCCCTGATCGATTCCCAGCTCGCGTTGACCTTCCCTGTACTGACCCCCATCTGGCTGAAGAGCTTGATCTGCTTCTCCACCCTGCTTGAATATGCCCCGTTCACGGTGGTCTTGATCATGTTTTCAAGTCTGATAAGGGTGGAATCACTTACGAAAAGCCCGCTATCGCTGAGTTTTTCTGACTGGCCCGGTTTGTCAGCCTTAACGGTCCTGGTAAGCTGGTTATGCGTGTCAATATAGGAATTGTACGAGTCCACAAAATCCTTAATCTTTTTGAATGATTTATCAACATCGTAAGTTGTTTTTATCTCAACAGCTATTTCGGATTTCCTTTTCAGGTTCAGTACAAGCCCCTTGATTACATCGTTAAGTTCATCATTGCGCTCCCTTTCGATTACGACTCCGTCAACCTTAAGCTTGGCATTTGCTGCTTCGGCAACGGTATTTTTAAGCTCAAAGTTACCCTTTGACTTAACCGGTGTGGCAATGAGCGCATCGGAAAATATTACTTTGCCGTCATTACAGTAAAAAATAAGCTTTTCAAGACTCTTCCCCTCAAAATCCCTCCCGAGGGGAATTTCAAACTTATTTGCCGCACCACTGTCAACGGGATAAATCTTTTCTATCCTTTTACCGTTGTCAAATACAACTGCACCCACACCTATGATAGTATCAAATTTTCTCTCCTCTTTTTTTGAGAGCGGCCGCATCCTTGAAATGTTATAACTGTGGAGTCTTATGCCCTTTACATTTATCTCTTCATCAGGCCCGGTCTCAATCCGCAAAGGAATCTTCTCTTCGACCTGTTTGTCATATTTAAAGGTAAATCTGAATACCGTATCCTTTTCAATCACGGTCTTCAACGGAAGCTCGTATTCACGCCACAACATCCCGCTTATTGTCAGATCTGCGCCGTCACGACCGACACTCATGCTCCCATCCTGCCCTTCGGGCCTGGGCTCTCCGCTGTATGCAGAAATGTATTTGCTGTCAAAAACAACAGGTGTAT
>JAAYBQ010000068.1 GCA_012730035.1 Spirochaetota bacterium | reverse complement strand
CGAAACTTCTTTTGATGAACCTCCCCCCGCAGCCCTGCCGCTTACTCTTGTAATGGCCATGACCAGGCCCAAAAGTTTCAGAAAAGCCATACACTATGCAACTGCTATGGGTGTTAAAAAAATAATTATCCTCAGGACGTGGAGGGTCGAAAAGAGCTACTTCGATTCACCGGTTCTTGACAGTGATTCTCTTCGTATGGAGATGGTGCTGGGACTTGAACAGGCCAGGGATACGGTTATGCCCGAAATTGTAGTAAAAAAACTCTTCAGACCCTTTGTTGAGGATGAACTCCCGGTCCTATCAGAGGGTACTTTGAAACTCACAGCTCATCCCGTTGCAGAGAGTGCATGTCCAAGGGATGTGAAGCAGCCCGTAACTCTTGTTATCGGCCCTGAAGGGGGACTTATTGAGTACGAGGTAAAACTTCTTGAAGAGAACGGTTTTACCACTGTGAATATGGGGCAACGGATTCTGCGCGTAGAGAACGCTGTAGCGGCCATTATATCCCGCCTGTATTGAAAAACCTGACTATCCCCCTTGCGCTTAAAAAAATGAATTAACCTATATTATTTGATTTTGACTCTGACCCTGTATAAATTCTCAACAGGAACAGGTTGAAGGCGGTGAATAATGGACCGTGACATTCAGTTCATAATAGACGAGGACCGTAGACTGGCACGGATGCTCGATGAGGCAAAAGCATCTGCCCGTGAAAGAATTGAACAGCACAGGAGACTGACTGAAGAGAAAAAGAGACTGGAGCTTGAAAGAATACAAACGGAATTCACCGCACTGACAGAAGAAAAAATCAACGGGATCGGTGCCGCAAGGGAGAGAGAGCTTGAAAAAATCAGGCAGAAGAACAGGGACCTTGTGGGAAATACCGATCTAAGAAATAAAACAGCCGGGAGGATAGTATCATTGCTGCTTGATAACCGGTAAAAGGATTCTGTTATGAATTACTATGCTGACAGAAACTATATTCATGCCGGAATTTACGCCCTCCACTCCGCTCTGTTTGACCGCGGCGCCTTAATCGATATAATAAAAAGCGGAAGCCTGCACTCAATCCACCCCGAAATTGATAAAGAGATTGCCTTAAAAAACACCGGGAGAGTCTTCGAGCTGATCTTTGAAAGCCAGTCAGCCAGAATTATGCGGCTTACAGAAGCGTCAGCATCTACGCGGGGGCTCTTTATGCTTTTCCTGCGTTATTTTGAAATACATAATTTAAAGCTGCTATGCAGAGAGGCATTCGGCATGAGGCCTGAACCATCAGCATGGTATAACACCGGTGTTCACGCGGCCCTGCACCGTGCTCCCGGAATAACAGCCGGTGGCATAAAAGTCCTGGTGGAATATACGCGCTTAACGTGGATGAAAGATTTTTTCCCTGAAGAGGATATTACGGGTTTTGCCTTTGCCGAATACTGCATAGACAAAGCCGTACTGGATAGGGCTGCGGATTTTATTTTAACAATGAACCACAGGGATAGCAGGGATGCCATGAAACTCCTTGCGGGCTATATCGCTTTTATGCGCATAACATGGGGGAACAGGCTTAAAACTATCTACAACATTTTGCCGGGCAGCGAACCCGCTTTCGCCTCAACTGTGATGTGGCCGCGCAACACCGGCAGTAAATTTAAACGCATAGTACGCGAACAAGAAAAGATGCTGCTTAAAAAAACAGGCGGCGCGGACATCGAAGATTCAGAATCACTTTCAACACTTGAAAAAAAAATGGAGCGAGTTCTTTTTGCTGAAGTGCGCAGAATGTTTTATCATGATTTTCATTCACGGAATACGGTGGCATGCTACCTGCTGCTGCTTTACAGGCAGATAAGGAATCTCTCTGCCATTGCCGAGGGGTTAAGGCTTGGTCTTGATGCTGAGACTATAATGGAGAATGTAATTTGTGAGGAATAATGTTTACCAGGGCAGACATAAGAAGAGTCAGTATTGCCGTAACAACCGACGATTACGGTGCGTTAATGGTAAGTCTTGGCAGGAGCAGACTGGTCCACCTTGAGAAAAAGGTTTATGATGTTGATGCGGAAAAATCTATGCCGGCCGTGAACCCGCTACCGGCCGCAGCGATGGGCACTGCCGAAAAAATTGTAGAAACAGCAGAACGGTTTATATCAGAGGCGGGTGAATCGCTGCGGAAATTAACCCGCAGCGTCGAGATATTCAGCAGCATACATTCATTCTTTGACCGGGACTCTGAGTCTGACCTTCGTGAAGCCGAAAGAACAGGCAGGAAGATAGCACAGTATAACAAGATACGCAGTTCAATCCTGCGCGAAAAAAATATTCTTGAACAGAAAATCGAAGAGATTTCCAGAATGCAGACGCGCGGCATTGACCTTGAGCCATTAAGGCAGCTAAGATTTGTCAGTTATATATACTCAAAGAACCATGACGCAGGCTTGCCCGTTCCATTAGACAGCAGGATCTTCACGCTTAGGGCCACCGGTTACAGCCTTTTGCTTTTTCCACGCGAACTTGAGCAAAACCTGCCCGGGGTTATGCGCGCAACGGGTAATGGCGGCCTGGATTATATAACAGGTCAGGGGAACACTGCAGATGCCGAAAGCGCAGCAGTAACTGCGCGCCTTAAAGAGCTTGAAAGAAGACTTGATCGAATCGATTCATTCTACAAAAAATTTTTACCGCGGTGGATTGAACGCATGGAGTACCTGGGCACAGTCTATTCCATAATGCTCGCAATACGGGCCGCCGAGCAGGGAATTCTTTTTTCAGGTAAAATCGCGGTTATCAACGGATGGATCGACCTGCGTGATGAGAAAAAACTGGAAAGCCTGCTCAAAGGCGTGTGCTCCGGCGGATACTATATTAAAACAGCTTCACGGTTGGAGAGTATGCGCTTAAGGTACAGGATGCCCGTACTGCTCAGGAACAGCAGGTTCCTGCGTCCATTTGAACTGCTTGTTAAGATGATGGGTGTGCCAGGGAACAGTGAGGTTGATCCCACACCTGCTGCCGCGGCCGCGTATCTTTTGATATTCGGAGTAATGTTCGGCGACCTGGGACAGGGTCTTGTGCTGGCCTTTACGGGGCTGCTGCTCATAAGGTACGGCAGTAAAAAATACGGCGGCCGGAACAGTGTCTCGGATGCCGGCGGCATACTTGCCTGGTGCGGTTTCTCGTCTGCTGTTTTCGGCATACTGTACGGCAGTGTCTTCAGCAGCGAGCACATTATACCCGCGCTGCTGTTCCACCCCATGGAGCAGATGATGCAGCTGCTCCTGATGGCGGTAATGGCAGGGGCCCTCTTTATATTCCTTGGACTGCTGCTGAACGTGGTTAATTCAATAATGGCATACAGATACGCTGAATCTTTTTTCGGGTTAAGGGGGCTGCCCGGAGTTGCGGTTTACGGACTCTTCATGTTTTTTGCAGGCAGATTTATACTCTTTGATCATCCGCCCCGGTTGGGGCAGCTCGCTGCAGCCTTTGCCGTGCCTGCTGCTGTTTTCTGCCTGCGCGGCCCGCTGGAATATTTTCTGTTCCGCGGCAGCCACCCGTTCCATGACGGGCTCTTCGCTTATGTGGTTGAAACACTGATAGGTATAATGGAGATCTTTTCGGGATTTCTTGGGAGCACCGTATCGTATATAAGGGCAGGAGCATTTGCCCTCAGTCACGCGGGGCTGGGGATCGCGGTCTTTACACTGGCAGGCATTGTCGATCCTTCACTTACGGGGCCGGGCGCGCTTGCAGTTATTATTACGGGCAATATTTTTATAATACTTCTGGAGGGTCTTGTGTGCGGCATACAGTCCATGAGGCTTGAATTTTACGAGTTTTTCGGTAAATTTTTTACAGGGGACGGGATTGAGTTTGTGCCATTCTCGTTCGGGTTAAAAGGGGTAAAAGATGGAGGCGGTAAATGAAGGATAAAAAAGGTTTATTCAGAATGAGTAGAGCAGCTGTTATTGCCGCGGGATTTATTCTTCTGGTCAAGGCAATGGCAATGGCTGAGGGTGCGGTTGAGGCTGCTGCCCCGGCAGTTGCGGACGGGCACAGGGTTATGATCGCCTATGCGGCCATGGGAGCAGTGGGCCTCTCGTGCATGACCAGCGGATATGCCCTGGCAAAAATAGGTTCAGCAGCGCTCGGTGCCATGAGTGAAAAGCCGGAACTTGGCGGCAGGGCGCTTATATTTCTGGGGATGGCTGAAGGGATTGCTATCTACGGACTGATCATTGCGATCATGCTGATCAATAAGATGTGAGCAGAATGGACGCGATATACCTTATAGGTGATTCTGACACAGTGAATGCATTCAGGGTCTGCGGAATTGAGGGATTCAGGTCTGACCCGGACTCATCGCAACAGACGCTCGGCGAGTTACTCGCAAGGGATGATGCGTCGGTTATTCTTGTAACAAGGGAATGCGCCGTACCCCTGCAGGAGACTATAAACAGGGTGAACCGTGAATCGGGCAAAAGGGTTATACTGGAGATACCGGGCATGGCAGATGCGCCCGGCATGGGCAGGTCGCTTACGGGGTATATTACAGAAGCGCTTGGCGTGGCATTGTAGGGTGATATGGAAAGGATCGATAACATAGTTGCAGAAAGGGGAGAGTCTGAAGTGCAGAGAGGTGATCCCATGCCCCTTGTCGATTCGATACGCGAAAGTGTACAGGCAATGATCGCAGAGATCAACCGGGCCGCAGAGTTCGAGATGCGTGAAACTGACCAGAGGGCGAATGACGAGATCGCTAAGTTCAGGGAATCGCAGGCGGTAAGGCACAGGGAGACTCTCAACGCTGAAGAGCAGAGGACGGGTAACCTGGCCGCAACAGCGGTAAAGAAGGAGCGGCTTGAAGGGCTTGAGTCCTTTATAAACGCGGTTATTAAAGATGTAACTGCTGCCATAAGGTCAGACATGCGTTACGCTGAATTTCTCGCAGATTGCGTAATCCCCGCGCTTGAAAACTTCAGAGGTAAAAGGGTATCCATACTGGTTTCAGAAGAAGACGGGGAACTGCTGGAGAGTATCAAGGGTAGAATTGCACAGGCCTGTCCCGATGCAGAATACACGGTTAAGCCGGAGTTGAAGGCGGGTGGTGGAGGGGCCATGGTGATAGACGAAGAGAACGGTGTCATTTTTAACAATACGGTTGAAAGAATAGTATTCAGGAACAGGGACCGGATAAGGCGCGAGATTGTCCGGCTGCTTGAAGAACGCAGAAACGAAATGGAAGGGTTAAGGTGAACCAGACAGGCCTTGAAGGAAGGATAATCAGTGTTAACGGGCCCATAGTAAAAGCTACGGGGCTTAAAGGGGCGGGCATGCTCGACATGGCCGAGGTGGGGCCCTATAAGCTGATAGGTGAAGTTATAAGGTTCAAAAACGAGATCGCGGTTATACAGGTTTACGAGGATAACACGGGTTTAAAACCCGGCGACCCTGTGTGGACAACGGGCCGGCCCCTTTCAGTACTCCTTGGGCCGGGGCTTATTTCAAATATATATGACGGCATTCAACGTCCGCTCATAAGCCTGGACAGGCTGTCAGGCTCATATATTACAAAGGGTATAAAGTCACCGCCACTTGATACTGAAAGAAAATGGAAACTTCAGGTTAAGGCCAGCGCCGGGGAGCAGGTGAGCCCCGGTTCACTTATAGGCGAGGTAAGCGAAAGCAGCGCTGTACTTCATAAAGTACTGGTGCCGCCCGATGTAAACGGCAGGCTTGAGTTTATTGTAGAGTCGGGGGAATACAACATTGAACAGGAGATATACAGGGTTGATACCGGGGAGGGTATCTTTACCGGCAGACTGGCAGGATACTGGCCTGTACGTGTGCCAAGGCCTTCGGGCAGAAAGAAAAAATCTTCAGTGCCCCTTGTTACCGGGCAGAGGATAATCGACACATTCTTTCCCATATCAAGGGGTGGTACTGCGGCCATACCAGGCGGATTCGGAACGGGCAAAACCATGACGCAGCACGCACTGGCCAAATGGTGCGATGCAGGAGTAATTGTCTACATAGGCTGCGGTGAAAGGGGGAACGAAATGACCGAGGTACTGAACGAGTTCCCCGGGCTCATAGACCCCAGGTCCGGCAGGCCGCTTATGGAACGTACCGTAATGATCGCAAATACTTCGAACATGCCCGTAGCCGCGCGCGAAGTGAGCATATACACAGGCGTGACCATCGCGGAATATTACCGCGACATGGGCTACAGCGTGGCAATAATGGCAGACTCAACGTCGCGATGGGCAGAGGCGCTGCGCGAACTCTCGAGCAGGCTGGGGGACATGCCCGCTGAGGAGGGCTTCCCCTCATACCTTGCCACAAGGCTGGCCGAGTTCTACGAGAGGGCGGGTTATGTGGAGACACTTGGGGGGTCTGAAGGCAGCATTTCGATAATAGGTGCGGTTTCGCCGCCGGGCGGAGACTTTTCGGAGCCGGTTACTCAGCACACAACTCGTTTTGTAAGGTGCTTCTGGGCTCTCGACAAGGTGCTGGCAGACGCACGTCACTATCCGTCAATAAGCTGGATAGACAGCTACAGCGAATATATTGAAGACATAAAAGACTGGTGGGCGGGCGTGGATGGTGAATGGGAGAAGGTCAGGATGGCGGCGCTGCATATACTTCTTGAAGAGAACCGTCTGCAGCAGATAGTCAAGCTGGTGGGCCCGGACGCTCTGCCCGTTGCCCAGAGGTTCACACTTTTCTGCGCAGAGCTTATACGGAACGGTTTTCTTCAGCAGAACGCCTTTGATCCAATGGACATGTACAGTACTCCGCTTAAACAGATAAAGCTGCTTAAGTTTATGACTGAATTTTTTGAGTCCGGGAACAGCCTGCTTGGTGCAGGTGCAGATCTGCAGCAGTTAATATCAATACCCTCTGTGGCAGAAATCACAAGGCTAAAATCTGAAACTTCAAACGATGAACTTGAAAAAATAGATCAGTTCGGGAACACGCTTAAAGCTGACCTGTCGGTACTGGCAGAGAAACTTAAGCAGGGAGGCCAGGGTGACTGAACGTGAATACATGAATGTCGCAGGCATAACCGGCCCGCTTTTAATTGTCGAGGGTGTAAAAAATGTTGGCTACGGAGAGCTCGTAGAGATACGCACACCTTCGGGAGAAATAAGGACAGGCCAGACCCTTGAGGTTGACGAGGACAAGGCTGTAGTGCAGGTCTTTGAGGGTACATCGGGCCTGTCCCAGAAAAATATGCGTACAATTTTTCTTGGAAGAACCCTTGAGATACCGGT
>JAAYBQ010000067.1 GCA_012730035.1 Spirochaetota bacterium | reverse complement strand
TCCTTCAGACAGTTCAACTAACTTCGCACCGGGAAGTGAATTCACTATAGATTCAGCAGATGCGTTGTCAAATATAATTACATTTTATGCACAGTGGGAACTCCCTGTTATGGTTACGCAGGATTATACTTTAACAGGTACTACTATTGATTTAAGTATGTTCGCATGTAGCACGAATATAGATACTGACTCAAATCCAGTAAGTATTCCTGCTGGTGAATCAATAAACTCAAGAAATTTCAGAATACCCGCAATAATTGAAGGTGTTGCTACTGTCAACGCAGCAGATACAACAGGTATAAACAGTTTTGAAGTTATAAGAGTTCCGCTCCCGGCTGCTATCAATAAAAAAAATCTTCCAACGGGATTTTATTTTAACACAGATACATTCTCAGCTAATATTATCACAGACGTTTCCGTCCTGAATCTGGATGGTACCACTCAGTCTTACCCGGAAAATTCATCTTATCCCAAAAATACAGAATATCCATATAAGATAGTTCTTTATAATACATATCAGGAGTTTTATATTAACGGGACTCTTGTACGTACAACCAATTATTCACTAAAATCTACAGTCTGGTGGACGTTCCGGATTTCCTGCATAAATAACAATACTACTCCTCACTGGCTTGATTATATTTCGATTCGAACCATACAGCAGAGTGATGAATCACCAAGTATACCGTAATTTAAATTGATAATAGATGAATTTTTTATGTCACAGTCATAAACTTAAAGTAATAAAACCATGGATGGACCGGTCAGTATGGAAGATTTAAAATCCCCGGCAGCAGCGGCACCTGCAAATAAAAAAAGATTTTTTATTCCCATAAGCGTAAAGATGATTACCATCACATCACTCATTGTGATTGCTTCGCTTGCCAGTGTTGCAATTACAGCATCGCACTTTTTCCGCGGAGATAATGAATTACGGGCCCTTGAAGATACATTGCGTGAATCAACATTGATTTCAGGCAAGGTAAAGTCCGATCTGATCTCTGTTGCAGAAAGATGCAGGCAGACCATGAGTAAAACTGTCGAGGAGTATTTAAAATCATCTGGTAAAGAACCATCGGCAATATATGCTGATGCGCTTTTTCATCGTGACCCCGGCATCTATTACATATCAATTGTAAAGAAGGGGGACAAAATCCCTCTTGTCGAATTAAAGAATCAGGCTGCAGGAGCAATTGTTTCTTCGGATTTTAACACGCTTCTAAAATCATATCAGGCACTTATTGAAAAAACTTTCAAGGGAGAAGAGGTTCTTATGAATCCTTCGGCCTACTTTAACGAAGCAGTGGTAGGTATGGCAGTACCCTTTGAAATAATTGAAGGTAAAGAGAGCGTGCTGGTTGTGTTTTTTGCAATGGAGAGGCTCATTGAGTCGATCAGGACAAAAGGTTTTATAAACAGCTTCATGGTTAGCGGTAACGGAGACCTGATTGTTCATTATGACCCGGCAATGGCACGTTCAAAGCTTAATCTTTCGGGCAACCCCATTGTAAAGATGATGATGGCCGCTACAAACCCTAACGGAAATACATTTTATGTTGATGAATCCGCAGTAAAAAATCTTGGTGCTTTCCAGAGAATCGGTTTTACAGATTGTGCTGTTATTTCGACCGTACCCGAAACTATTGTTTTTCAGCAGGTAACAAGGCTGCAGAGAATTATTCTGTTTATTACTTTGATAGCTTTGGGAATCGCAGTAATATTTATCTACATATTCTCGGCTACTTTGACCAGTCCCCTGAAGGGGCTTGCAGATGCTGCTAAATATATACAGAAGGGCCATTTTGATGTTGAGGTCCCTGCCTACACCCGGGATGAAATAGGAATGCTGGGGGAATCATTTACAGAGATGGCGCGTGGACTTTCTGAAAGGGAAAAAATGAAAGATGCCCTGGGAAAGTTCGTCAACAAGGAGATCGCGGATCTTGTTTTAAAGGATGCAATAAAGCTTGGTGGCGAGCGTAAGGATGTTGCTGTATTTTTTTCTGATATAAGGTCGTTTACTTCACTGGTTGAAAATATGCCACCTGAAGAGGTTGTTGAATTTTTAAATGGATACATGACCATGATGGTAAACTGTGTTAATGAAACAGGCGGTGTGGTTGATAAGTTTATAGGTGATGCCATCATGGCTGTATGGGGTGCACCACTTTCTCACGGGAACGATACTGAAAATGCGGTTAACTGCGCATTATTGATGCGTAAGTCACTTATTGAGTTCAACAAAAGCAGGGGAACAAAAAACAGGCCGAAAATATATATCGGGATAGGAATTAATTCCGGACCTGTACTTGCCGGGCAGATAGGATCACAGGAGAGAATGGAATATACCGTAATTGGTGATACCGTAAACCTTGCTTCAAGGATAGAGTCACTTAACAAACCATTTGCAACCGATATTCTTATTTCAGAAGAGGCGTGCAAAATTGTTAAAAATAAATTTGTTGTTCAGCCGATGAAAAAAATCAGAGTAAAGGGTAAAAAAGAACCACAGCAGATTTATGCTGTCCTGGGCAGAAAAGACGATCCATCGAGCCCCAAAACTCTTACAGCGTTAAGGATGCTTGTGGGGATAGATGCACCACCTCCAGGTTCAGATAAAGATAAAGATGCTATATTTGAAGGCAAAGAACTAAAATATGAGATTATCGATTAAAGGCATAATACTTCTTGCAGCATGCGCTACTTTAATCATTACAGCGTCATTAGGCCTGTACAGGGAGCTAGCCTTTCGCCTGCAGAAGAACAGCACCGATGCAATAGGAACACTTGTGCTCAGAAAAAAAACAGCAGTGCGTAAATACGCTGAATATGTAATATGGGAGGATATTGCAAACAACACCCCTGTTTATAATTATGATTCGATACGCACTTATCCTGAATCATCGGCTTTTATAAAGCTGAATGACGGCTCAGAGATCTCACTTGATGAAAATACAATGATTGTACTTGTTATGGACAATGAGGGTGTAAAAATAAATTTTGATCAGGGGGCTGTAGGTGCAAAAAGCGGTAAAACAGGATCTTCACTAAGGCTGAATACCCGCGATTCATCTATAGCAATGAACAGGGGGGAACTGGCTG
>JAAYBQ010000066.1 GCA_012730035.1 Spirochaetota bacterium | reverse complement strand
TAAACTGAGCCCTTTTGTCAATACACGATTTTAAAAGTATTTGGTGGATTCCCCTTTTTATGCTGCTTTTTCCTTCAACGAATACTTAAAGGCTGAATAATACATCTCATCAGGTGTCGCATATTCAAGTGACTGATGGAATCTTTCTGTATTGTAAAAATTAAAGAACTTCTTCACTGCTGCTTTAAGCTCATCCATAGAACGATAATCATTAAGATAGATCTCCTCGTACTTGAGTGTTCGCCACAGTCTTTCTATATAAATATTATCCAGGGCACGTCCGTTACCATCCATGCTGATCCTTATTCCGTGTTTCTTCAGCACTGTTATAAACGCTTCAGATGTAAACTGACTGCCCTGATCTGTATTGAATACGGCAGGTACACCATACAGGTCAATTGCTTCAAGAAGAGCCGAGACACAGAACTCGGTATCCAGAGTGTTCGACATTCTCCAGCTTATAACCTTACGGCTCCAGAGATCGATTATTGCCACAAGATATACATGACCTCCAGATAATCTGATATATGTAATGTCTGTCGCCCATACCTGATTGGGCAACCATATCTTCATATCTTTAAGAAGGTATGGATACTTCTCGTGCTGCTTGCATGCAATTGACAGCCATTTTTTCGGGTATATTGCCCGTAATCCGGATTTTGCCATTATCAGCCGTACCTGCTTTCTCGTCACACTCATGTGCTTAAGGGCTATTGCAATCTTTCTATATCCATAGAATGGGTGAAGGATTAACTCCTCCTTGATTGCTTTAAGCAGCTTAACTTCTTCTGCATTAACAGCAGGTACTGGCTGATAATAATAGGCTGACCTGCTTATGTTCAAAAGCTCGCACTGTCTGCTGATACTTAATTCCATGTGGTCAGCCTCTACAGCTTCGGCTCTGTCCCGTACAGTTGCCTGTACTTTTTTTTTAGAAAATCATTTTCAACTTTAAGCTGACCTATCTGGCTGTACAGCTCATCCTGTTTCTTTTCAGATTCTTCAAGCTCCTTGTCGTTACCATGTTTATCAAATGCTAATGTTGCATTTTCAAGCAGTTGCTTCTTCCACTGTGTCACCTGGTTCGGATGGATTTCAAACTTCTGGGCTATTTCCTGAATTGTTTTTTCACCCCTGAGAGCTTCAATAGCTACTTTGGCTTTGAATTCCTTGCTGTGTTTCTTGTTCATATTATCTGATTCTCCTTCTGTTATATTTCAAGGAGATATCCACTTTTTCAACTCAAAATCTGTGTCTTATTTTTGGGGCTCATTATACACACTAAAGCTGGAGAATTAAAACTGAATTTTAAATAACTGCCGGAATAATATTGAATTAATATTTTATGAGACTTAATATTTTACTTGCAAAAAATTTAAATTCAGTTTTAAATTTATTTATCAGTACATGGAAAATATCATAAATTTCATGTCACCGAAGGTGGAGACTGAATAAATATAATATTTGTATATATTAATCGTATATTATTCAATTTAAAAAAATAGAGCTGAAACAGGTCAAATTGCAGAAAAAAACAGCCGGAAATATAGCTCGTTTCCATCCCGGGGAAATTCTTCTGGATGAATTCCTGTTGCCGCTAAAAATCTCCAGCGACAGGCTCGCAAATGATACAAGCATAAACATTGAAGAAATCAATGAACTGATAAATGGCAACAGGCATATAACCGAAGAAATCGCAGCCAGGCTCGCAGACTTCTTCGGAACCACGCCCCAGTTCTGGCTGTGCCTCCAGAATAATTACGACAGCGCTTCAATCAGATAGCTTTTTCCTTAAGCCTGAACCTTTTTGCATACTTTGCAGCCTCAAGCCCTGCCACGCATCCTTCGCCCACAGCCTTTGCAATCTGCCACGGCGGACCGCATATATCCCCGGCAGCATAGATTCCCGGTACATTGGTCTCCTGCTGCCTGTTGACGACAATATGCTTCATGTCATCGTCCATGACTACACCTATGTATCCAGCAAGCTCCATTGCGCCCTTTGCTCCAAGTTCAATAAATATTGCGTCCGATACAATTTTAGTCCCGTCATCCAGAACCACACCCTCAACATTCTGATCACCTTCGATTGAACCGATCTTTCTGCCTTCATGTACAATAACACTGCCGGCAGAAAGCTGCCTGTAAAGTGCATCGCCCACCTCGATCTTTTCTGCAACAAGGTGAACGGTGTCAGTGTACGACGCAAGGGTAAGTGCGCCTGAAACAGCAGAGCTCCCCGTACCTGTTATTACCACCGGCCTGCCCCTGAAAAAATTAGCGTCACAGTCAACACAATAGCTTACACCGTAGCCACGAAGACGGGTTTCTCCGGGAACATTAAGCGAGTTCCTGGAAACGCCTATTGTTATTATTACCGCCCTGCTCCTGATTGATGTTCCGCTTTCAGTTGTTACAGTAACGAAATCGCCGTCGTGTGAAATCTCTACCGCGTCCTCTTCAAGAATATCAGCACCGGCTGAAAGAGTCTGTTCCCGTCCCTGCTTCAGAAGGTCCCCTCCGCTTATGTGGGACAGGCAGCAGTAGTTCTCTATATGCGCCTTGTAAATACTGCTCTTTTCAGGATGCCCCATTACAAGGACAGAGACCTTTGCCCTCCCTGCGTGTATGGCAGCCTGAAGTCCTGCAGGCCCATGCCCCAGTATTACAACTTCATATTCATTCTTTATCATGTGTTACTCCCCGTGTTCAACAAATATAAGCCTGGAGGTATCGAAGCCGAGCGAGTCTGCTTTGTTGACCAGCATCTGCAGGTTCCGTCGTTCAAGAACGGGCTGCCTTGCAAGTATCCAGAGATATGACCGGTCCGGCCCGCACACAAGCGAATAACCGTATCCATCCTTATCGAGTTCAATAATATTATAAGCACCGTAGAAAGGTCCGAAGAATGAGACCTTAAGTTCACCACGCTGCGGGTCACCTGTAAAATATGCCTTCCCCTCTATTTCATTCCACTTATTTTTTTCTGCTTTAAAACCACGGTTGATTACCTTTACACTGCCATCTTCGCGCAGTGAATATTCCGCAGAAACCCTTGAAAGCCTCCTTTCAAATGAATGGTCAAGCCTTGCGATCTCGTACCATTTGCCCAGGTATCTGTTAAGGTCAAAACCGTCTACTGTTACTATCCCCTCGGGAACCGCAACTGAAGAACAACCTGCAATCAGTGACAATACAATTAGCATCAGAAATTTTTTTGCCATTTTCCGGCCCCCCTGGGTAAAATCGATTAATGAAATCATAAGAAATAATATTACACAATGTTAATTCCTTAAACATATTGAAGAGTAAAAGATTCTTTCTT
>JAAYBQ010000065.1 GCA_012730035.1 Spirochaetota bacterium | reverse complement strand
ATCAAACAGCAGGTTCAGGAAACTGTTTGGACCTTTATCTGTTGTACCGGAAACACCATCCCAGTAATAGCCGCTGTTTGTATGAACATCATCAGTTGCATATTTTGATATTGTATTTGCATAGGGAAAATAAGGAACGAATACACTCAAAGAAGGTTCGCAGAGTGCAACCCACATTGTTGTAAGTTTTGCCTGCTCCTCACCATCTGCGCCTTCGATTACAAGCCCCATACTGGTTTGGTACCTGCTGATTGCAAAACGTGTATACAACTCTCCGTCATAGTTCGGATTGTCCCAGCTGTCTTCGTCCCAGTTCCAGCTGGATTGCACACTCTCTGTCGTACAATATGTTGTGGTATCCCCGCCCAGGACATCCTTTGACAGTACTCTCATTATATTCCTGGGTGAGAGCGCGCCCTGATCCTTCATTCCTGAAAGCAGTTGACGGGCACGGAGCTCCCTTGGATCATCGGTCCAGATTTCAATCCACCCCTCTGTATGGTTGCTGTTAGTCCGGTTATTGAATCCAGTTGTCGGCGTATATCTCAGGTTTGTAAAAAGATTTCCATTCTGGTCAGTGACAACACCCGTATCAACATTAAATTTGCGGTACATGATCGGCCTGCCGTTTCCGTCTGTCCACATTTCGTATATTGCTGCTCCGCCGTATGCGTCTATTACTGCAAAAATTCCCGATACATTTTTATTTGACCAGAGGGAAGTAAACCGGCCTGCAAGTGCTTCAAAATCCTCAAGGGTTTTACAGCTCTCAAGTGCTTTATCCATGAGTTCCGTATTAACATTTGCCGCATCTAAAGGATCATTATCTGTATCGACACATGTAGTATTTGTTATAGCAAAGCCCGATTCATTTGCTCCGCCGGTACATACAGAAACACCAAGACCGTACTGAGTTTCCCCCATGAGCCTGACACTACTGCCAATACCGGCTATTACCTCGGGATAATATTTTACTTCATGTTTGTAGCTGTTGGCGTGGTCCCTGTTCTTCCAGATAAAGGGGCGTCCGGTAGCAGAAACATTGCCCGATACTACTGCGATGTTGCACGCCTCTGATTCAACCTGCAGCACCTGACAGAAAATAAGCGCCGCAGCCATCAGTATCATTAATCGGGATATTATTTTATTCATGGAGATCTCCTTCTGCATTAATCATCAGGGTAAATATCATTGTTCAGAAAACTTCTGCTTTTCTGCGTTCAACAAAATCAACCTGCGAAATAATTTTTTTCGCCTTTCTTGATTTGGATTTTCTTCTCTCTACAAATAGAGACTTGTCTTTAATGAAAAAGCTGAACACATGGGAATATTTATGTTTTGAAAATAGACCAAGTTTTTTATTGAATATTATCCCGGTTCCCATTCCTTTAAAAAGCAGCAAAACCATCACAGGGAGTATGCGGAATTTATCGAACAGGCAGAGAAACAGAAAAGCGTCCCCCCTTCCATTAAAATCGAGCCCCGGAGGCAGTGTCTTAAGTATTCTTTTTGATGTTTTATGAGTATGATCTGCCGGTTTAAGTGAACCGGGAAATACACTTTTCAGGTAGAACGGAAACTCCTTATGAACAAGCGACTCCCCCTTTTCAAAAATAAGGTAATCGTGTATCTTAAGAAGTTTATTCGAGGGATTAAACGTGCTGTCCAGGAAATAGATAAAATAACGGATTCTGTCCAGAAGATTCACAAGCCGCAGGTTCGGAGTGAGCCCTACGAAAGTCATTTTTCTTATGGTTTTAAGTTTTCTGATGCGAAGTATGTAGGTTCTGCAATTTATGCAGGAGAGGGTCATCGCAAGATTTTTACCTCGGTGCTCCTTCATAATCATCGTCTCGTCAAGGTCGAAGATAAAGACATCGTCAACAATCCAATATGAAGCTATCTGAAAACCGATAATTCTATCTTCATGAACGGCATAAGTAATAATGTTGCGTTTTTTTGCGTATTCAAAAAAATTCTCCTGGGCGGTCCAGCAGCATTTCTCTATGCGCTCGCATTCCCTGAGAATTGCGTCAAGTTTTTTGCGGGGGGTATTTTTTATGTCGATTGTAAAGAAACGGTAGCCTTTATGTTTATAAACAACTTCTGAGTCATCATTCAGTTCAATTTTTTCAGCGGTGAATTTATTTATCAGTTCCTGTGTAATGCCCTGCGGGTCAATCTGTTCGGCAAAATCGTTCATTCTACACTCCTTTTACTGATGAATATATATGACAAATTTGATACATAAAATTTTAATATCTATATATCAAAATATATCCATCTTTTTTTAAATATTTATTTATTTTACTTGACTACTTTTTTCACCTGCTTATAATAATTAATCCTAATGTGTTTTTTTACAAGTAAAAAAACCGAACATTCGGTTT
>JAAYBQ010000011.1 GCA_012730035.1 Spirochaetota bacterium | reverse complement strand
GGACGAAGAGATAATGGCCGAGATAGAAAGCGAATCGGAGCAGCAGGAATAATGCCCGGAATAAAAAACAAAAGGAACGAAATGCTCCTGACCATCCCCTCCGCGGGATGGCTTATACTGTTTTTTATTATACCCACTGTGCTGGTTGTAGCAATGGCATTCAGGAACGCCGATCCATACGGCGGCATAGGAAACAGCTGGACACTGGACACGTTCAGGGACCTGGGTAATCCCGACTATCCGTCAATAATATGGAGAACCTTCTGGCTGAGCCTGGTCTCAACCGCCGTATGCATAGTAACAGCCATACCCGCAGGCTATTACATTTCGCGCCTTTCCAGGAGATACCAGAACATAATACTTTTGCTGGTAATAGTCCCCTTCTGGATCAACTTTCTGATCCGCATATTCGCGTGGAAAGTATTCCTTCATCCTGAAGGACTCTTCAAACAGCTCCTGGTTATGCTGCACCTGTCTTCTCCCGAGTCGCTTCTTCTTTACAGGACTGAAGCCGTTCTCATAGTAATAATATATTCTTATCTTCCGTTCGCACTGCTCCCCATATATGCCGCGGCTGAAAAATTTGACCACCACCTGCTCGAGGCAGCCTATGACCTTGGCGCAAGCAGGCTGCAGGCCTTTATGCGCGTCTTCATACCGGGCATACGGCAGGGACTTTTAACAGCTGTTATTGTCGTATTCATCCCGGCGCTGGGGTCGTACATAATACCCGACATAGTGGGCGGGCCTTCGGCAGAGATGATCGGGAACAAGATAGCCCAGCGCACATTTGTTGACCGCAACCTTCCCCATGCCAGCGCCCTGTCCGCGCTGCTGATACTGGCTGTGCTCCTTCCTGCCGCAATAGGTATGACCAGAAGATTCTTCAAGGAAAAAAATTCAGCGTCGCTGGGGATTTAACCATGAAGAGAAGCAGGTTCCCCCTATTTGTCACCACGGGCATACTGGTATTCTTTTACCTGCCCATAGTTATTGTAATCGCCCAGTCTTTCAATGCTTCACGTTTTGGAGGGGCATGGAAAGGTTTTACCCTGGACTGGTACGCGAGGCTGCTTACCGACAGGAATATATGGCACGCCACCACGAACACCCTTATAATAGCATCGAGCTCGACCGCAGTGTCAATCGTACTGGGAACACTGGCCGCCTTTGCCCTTTACAGGTACAGGACAAAGCTGCAGATTGGACACAACATGCTCATTTACCTCCCCCTTGTAATACCCGACATACTCATGGGAATAAGCCTGCTCCTCTTCTTTGTTTCGCTCAGTATGGGTCTGGGGCTCTTTACCATATTCCTTGCCCATGTCACCTTCAGCATAAGCTACGTTGCCATGGTGGTACTGGGGCGATTCCAGGACTTTGACTATTCAATACTTGAAGCCGCACTGGACCTTGGCGCATCATGGGGAACTGCAGTACGCAGGATACTACTCCCGTTCCTTATGCCGGGAATCGCGGCAGGGGGCCTGCTGGCATTTACCCTGTCGATGGATGATTTCGTCATAACCTTTTTCGTATCGGGCCCCGATTCAACCACCCTGCCGCTATATATCTACAGCATGATGCGGCACGGCTCACCATCGGTGATCAACGCACTTTCTGTAATCATGATCGCACTAACATTTATCATAATATTCATCAGCAAAAAACTTCTGGAGGTCAGAAAATGAAAAAAACAATGCTCTTTGCCGTTCTGTGCGCGTTCATGGCCGGCTCTGTTTCAATGTGCGGAAAATCCAAAAAGGAGCTGCACATCTACAACTGGGCTGATTACATGAATCCCAAGGTAATAGAAAAATTTGAAAAAGAGAACGGCTGCACCGTGGTAATGAACTATTTTGATTCAAACGAGGCGCTTTACGCAAAACTGAAGGCAGGCGCGCAGGGTTACGATATACTTTTCCCTTCAAGCTACATGTCAAAGATTATGTACGAACAGAAAATGCTCAGCGAGATAGACCGTTCAAAACTTAAAAACCTGAAGAATGTCGACACCGGATTTATTTCCAGGGGACTGGACCCCTACATGAAATACAGCGTGCCCTACATGGTAACCTACTGCGGTATTGCCTATAACAAAAAAAAGGTTAAAAACTTCAGGCCCTCGTGGTCAATGTACGAAAGAACAGACCTTAAGGGAAGGATGACGCTGTTGAACGACGTGCGCGAGGTTATAGGAGCTGCATTGAAGTTTAACGGCTTCAAGTACAACACCACGGATGACATGGAACTTCAGAAGGCCGGCGAGACCGTTATTAAATGGAAAAAAAACATTGCCAAATTCGATGTTGACGAGGCCAAGCGCGGGCTTTCGTCAGGGGAATTCTACCTGATACAGGCGTACAACGGTGACGCGCTTCAGATAATGGACGAAAACGAGGATATCGGTTTTGCTCTGCCCCTTGAGGGCACATCAATAAGCCAGGACGACTTTGTTATACCGGTAAACGCCCGCAACCCCGAACTGGCATACAGGTTCATAGACTTTATGCTTGAGCCTGTTAACTCAAAGGATAACATGGATTTCGTCTACTACCTCTCTCCGAACAAAGAGGCGCAGAAACTTATGGACAGCGGTTTCATGACGAACCCCGCGATTAATCCGCCAAAAGATGTGCTTTTAAAATGCGACTTTCTTATAGACCTGGGGGAGAACAACACGAAGTATTCCGACCTCTGGGATAAAATAAAGTCTGCTAAGTAGATTACTGCTCCAGCCGCCACGCGGCTGGAAACTTACAACAGGACGACAGGAAGATATATGCCGCTTAACAGAGAGGAGATCGACAGCCTTGTGACCAAACTGAGGGAAAAGTACAGGGACTACGCTAAAAAACACAGCCCCGCCTGGTTTAACATTGATTCATTTGAACAGAGGCTGGGGCTTGCCCTCAGAAACAGAATGAACCTTGAAGGATTCATTCTTGCTGAAATATCGAACTTCGAGAAACTGCGTGAACAGTATGACAAAAAAGAGAAACAGAAAGAGAACAGCTTCTCAAAAGAGGTTGACCGCATAATAGAGGAGAATACTGCGCGCATAAAAAAATACCCATCCCGGCTGTTCCACCCCAGGTGCTCAGCCGAGATATCGCATTTCTACGGGGCACTCAACATAATGGCCGAGGACTACTTTCCCGTATTCAGGCTGCTCGCGCCTGATGATCAGTTAAAAAAAAATCTGGAATCCATTGAAATAGTAATGCAGAACATGTGCGTACCAGCGGGCAGCCGCAACCCCAGGCGCATTGATGATCACATACTTCTGCTGAACAGGCAGGCGGTCCGCGAAATAGAAATAGAAAAGGACGGCAACGAATACCTCAAAGAAGGCGCGTTCATTCTTCACGACATCATTGATCTGTGCGAACGCATACTTGAATCACCATCGGACAGCTGGAACTATCCTGTCACCTTCCAGAAGCTGTACATCGAAGAGATCAAAAAGAGGAAGGTTATAGACGCGTTCAGCGGAATGACAGGTTTTGGCGCCATACTTAAAGTTAAGGAATACGCGGCGCAGGTAATCGAGGATTTCAGGCTCTCTGCTTTCCGCAGGCAGGGTTAGTTTTTTTTGATGCAGAGCAGTGTGATATCGTCGTTCTGCGGCCTGTAGCCGTTAAACTCATAGAAGTCACCCAGGCAATGGTGAATTATCTCTGTCGAATCAAGGTCAGCCGCGATTATCAGGCTCTCCTTAAGACGGTCGAACCCGAACATGGATTGCATCTCCGCATCATGCTCTTCGGTTATCCCGTCCGTATATAGAAAAAGAAAATCGCCGCTTTCAAGACTAAGTATCTCGTCATTGTATTCCTCATCACTGAACATCCCTATTACAGGGCTGCGCGAATACATGGCTGACATCTCCCCCTTTTTTTTTCTCCACAGCGCAGCCTCGGGATGGCCTGCCGAGACGAATAAAATTGTACTGGTATCGAAGTAGAGCTGCACTATCTGCGCAGTGCAGTAAAAACGCATATCCCTTAGTGCTGAATAGAGTTCCCTGTTAACCTCTTTAACAATATCTGAAGGTTTTTTACCAGGTGCGGACTTCTCTCTTATGAGCGTCCTGACCTGCGTGCCAACATAGGATGACGCTATACCGTGGCCCGAAACATCGCATAACACTATCTGGTAAATATCATCATCAAGATAAAATCCGTCAAAAAAATCGCCCGAGAGGTCCTGCGCCGGCATAAACGAATAACCGACACTGTAATCCT
>JAAYBQ010000064.1 GCA_012730035.1 Spirochaetota bacterium | reverse complement strand
CGGTGTACTCCGTAACAGCCGGTCCGCGCGGGATTATTATATCACCACTCACCCGGAACCCATTCGCCTCAAGGCTCCCAAAAGGCATTGGCAAACCTCATAATTATTTCGATTATTACTCGAAATATTGGTATATTAAGACTGTTCCATTCAACACAATCCGGAAGGTTATATTAGGAGTTGGTAATTATGAAGAAAGTGACATTTTCCGATGTTCTCGAAGCAGCTGGAAGCCTACCTATTGACGAGAGAGAGGACCTTCTCGAATTGCTCCATAAACGTACGATCGAGGAGCGTAGAACCGAACTCGCCAAAGACACTAAGAATGCCAGGTCAGACTTCAGGCATGGCAAGATTAAAGCGGTTTCTGCCGATGCTCTGATGAAAGAAATCTTATCGTGAAACATGCGTTACTTCGCTCCAATACGTTTGTCCGGGCGGCAAAAAAGATGCTGCGCAAAAAACCAAACCTTGTCGACGATGTCTATGCCGCACTCACATTGCTTGAAAATGACGTATATCATCCATCCCTAAGGACACACAAACTGACCGGTAGTCTTCATGGTTCGTGGGCCTGCAGCGCAGGGTATGATCTCCGGATTATCTTCAGCTTTGTAAAACACGAAGGCCGTGAAGCGATTCTGCTTGAGAGTATCGGTACA
Source organism: Spirochaetota bacterium (assembly GCA_012730035.1). Classification (GTDB taxonomy): domain Bacteria; phylum Spirochaetota; class UBA4802; order UBA4802; family UBA5550; genus JAAYBQ01. Next base: position 1,733 of record JAAYBQ010000064.1, on the reverse strand, counting down.
CATGATGAAGTTTACTGAATAAGGAAATAAGATGAAAGCACTTAAAAGCCTTGCTGATGATCAGGTCATTGAAAAAGGTATGCATGCACTGCATCGCGTGCTGGGGCCAGCTGGAACAAGACGGTTTATTACTCTTACACGTCCAGTCCGGGAAGACAGCGTCAGCAGACATCAAAAATGGCAGAAAACATTAAAAAAAGATGAGTTCTTTGACAAAGTATTTGGTTCTGATACAAAATGATACAATGGTTTACATGGGTTATGACATAACCTTTCATACCCATAAATATACCCATAAATACCCATATCTATCTGCAATGACAGATAAACATTTCTAAAACAGGCTATCAAATCCCGATGCCGCCAGGCCTACCGCAGCAACAAACTGTGCCGGAAGCAGCGCCCATCGGAGTGGCCAGGCGACGGCACACGTTTTTGCTCCGGCTCCCTTTGATAAGGGCTGGGGTTAGATCTTAATTTTTGTGGTGCTTTGCGGTTTATTGCGGTTTTCAGGTCAAAACCAAACCGCTGCGGATCTCGCGGTCTGCGCGGCAGCAGGTGCGTGGAACGAAGGCCGGGAAGGGCGCGCAGTGAAACGAAGCGAACGTAGGCCGAAGTGGAACGCTGCCCGCAACGAACCTGCGCACCCCGATGTCTTGCCGGCAGTTTACATAAGATGCTTTTTACGACATGCGAATAAATTGCTGCGTTATTGGGGAATAAAGAAAAAAACGATAAGCTACCAGTTGTGAAGAGCATGTACGAAGCCATGGATGGCGTAGTGAACGTAAAAATGATTTTATGTAAAAGTAACCGTCACACGATGTGCGGTTGCGGCTGCCGGCTCGGGGGGCGCGGGTGAGTGAGGAGCAACCTGCGCGTGGATTATGCTGCTCAAAACCACATTCAGGATTTTTTCAGCGGATGCTTACTGCCGCATCTGAAACAGAAAAGTACGTTATCACTTCCGGATAGTTTGACCTTTATGCGATCATTGCAGCAGGGAGATGAATACTCCTGCATATCATTTGTTTCCGGGGGCATAGTGTAATTGAGTGGTGGCAATATCTGCGGGCGCTTACGCTTAGCTTCCATGTTCTTTACATGAGCATGAAACATGTCACGATAATATTTCTCATAAACATACCTGGTCCGTGAATTTAGATACTCCCATTGTTCTTCCGTAAAACATCAGGCTTTGTTGCGATCTCTTGCCGCAATAGGGACAGCAATACATTTTATCCGCAAGTGTATTTTCCCTGGTAATTATTTCTTTGTCTTCTGAAACCCCTTCTTCAAACATCTCATTTACCATTTTTCCTACATCTTCTGTAAAAAAAATCTTGAACTCACGGCTACATTGCATACAGCGCCGCCGTAAGTAATTGCCGTCCAATGGCAGTCTAACCCGAAAATCTTCAGGGTCTTTATTCATATCTTTACATCCATATCAGAAATAGCTTTGCAGTTACCGTGCGGATTTGTGGTGCGTGGAAAAAATACCAAAGAAGATTACTGTTCCATTCGTTTACGGCTATATTTTATATTCCAGAATCTTATTTGCCATTTATTGGTAATAGTACTTTTATTTACTAAAAAACAGGACCGGAAGCCTATACCTCGCGAGTAATCCTTCCGATCCCGCGAAAGGACATATTCCTTATGCAGAACATGCCCAAAAACCATTATGATTCACCATTGCATCCTTTCTGGTTAGAGCTCAAACAACTCCT
>JAAYBQ010000063.1 GCA_012730035.1 Spirochaetota bacterium | reverse complement strand
TTTTATGAGCCCGGCTTCTTTAAGAAGCTCCTCGCCTCCTGTAAAATTGATCTCACCCTTACGTCCTGTAATTTTAGATGTAAGAACTATAATATTTGATGTACCATCTGTATTCACATATTCGGCTGATACGAGGTCTGACGCTGACTCGGCAATAACATCATTCAATGATTTGAGCCTGCCCCCTTTAAAGCTTACTTTTTTTTCAATTCCATTGACAATTATAGTGAACGATCCGGCGGGAAGTTTTTTATCAGCATCCATAGGGTCAGAGGATATCTTGTGTGCCGATGCAAGCTGAAGCACCTCGATCTTTTTGGTTCCCACATCAGCCTGCTTCGTTCCACGGGCATCCAGCACAGTGGCATCTGACGAGACAGCCAGCTTGTCATCAAAACTGGCCCTGAAGCCATACAGGTCCCTTGCCTTGCTGTCAAGGTCCTTCAGCTTTCCCTGCAGGTTTCTCAGAGCATCCTTTTTGTAGTTGCTGAGCTTTTTCTCCTGCTCGTATTGCTTTATCGGCAGCGATTCCACTTCGAGTAGTTTCGAGATTATGGAATCAGTATCCATCCCCGAAGCTACACCGCCCAATGTTACCGGCATCCTCTCCTCCAATAGCTACTGCCCCGGTATTGAGGCAGAACATTTACATAATAACAAGCATCTGTAAAAAATTCAAAAAATACGGCCTGTTACTCCTGAATAATACTATCGGTATTTTCAGATTAAAGCATAAGCATTATGTAACATAAAAAAAATACTCAAGGCTAAAACAAGACAAATACACCGCCACTGTTTAGAAATGTCCCGCTTTATTCAGATTAATTATCCCCGGGACATAAAACTTCCCTCAGAAATGATTAACTGCCGAATAGTACATATATTTTTTACCCGGCATTCAATCAACCACCCCGCCGGATTACCCGACCACAAACATGAAATCTTGAAACTGCTGTTGACAATTTAAGTACACGGGCCGGCAAAGTTAAAAACCAGGCAACACTTTATAATACATATTGCATCAAAAAAAACGGGATGTATTGCACATACACCCCGCCTCGTTCAAACCATTGCATAATCCGTGACAATTATTGCGCAAGTTTCTTTGAATAGTCCGGACCAGACGGAATTGTGTAGTACCTGAATGGAATCTGTGAAATCCTGCATGCCACGCTGCTGTCATCTTCGTAAAAATCCTTAACGATTTCAGCAAAGTTTATGCTGATACCGCAGTAGAGGTATCTTCGTTTATCATGGTGATTGTTCATGTGATCATAGGTTGAATAATCTTTTGTGTAATAGCCCGCATCAAGCTGAATATATCTTAGAAACTCGGGAATGTTTATTCCTATATTTTTTAATCCGGCGAGTTTAAAATTTGCAAGGTATTTAAAACCGCTATAGTCATTAACCCATTCAAATGCGCGCAGCCAACCATGCTCATTATCGAGATATCCCTCTGTGGGTGTATAGGTAACTGTGAGGGCAAAAAATGAATCCGCCAGGGGATATTTATCGAGCAGGGTTCCTATGGCCACGCCCGCATAATCGGCAGCCAGATCATTAAAAGAAAAACCGTAGGCTGAAGTATACATATCTCCAAGCTCAATCATAAGCCCCACAATGCAGCTCATTGTAGTTGAAAATATCAATGCTTCATTCGGCCTGGAATCAAGGTGATCATAAGCGGTAAAGAGCATCCTCTCAACAACATAGTGCGCATAAAGATGCCCGACCTTGTCTGCACCTCCAAAACTTGTATCCTGACCAAACCAGCCTTCGTTTCCCATTCTCGGCTCGTGGCTTTCTCCCCAGGCCCAGACTTTTCTTCCAAAAGCAAGAGTCAGGGGGGGGATAATCCCAGTCAGCACCCATTTGCCAATGGGCCGGTAGTAGGGATCAACCTCAAAAAATTCAGTGGAACTGTCATACCCGGGATTAGCAGAGTTTAAAACAATCCCCTCCTCCTGTGCGTAGACGTTAAATGAAGTTGCGACAAGTAAAACAATAATAATTATCCGTTTCATCCCCGTTCCCCGTGATGCTTTCTTAATTTTATTTCTGAATTTTATTCCTGCTTTAAATAATCTGTAAAATCAGGATATGCTCTGACAAAACTGCAGGTCAGGGGCTGAAAATCAAGCTATTTTCCCATAAAATATTAGAGCCTAAATTATGCCTGTAAAAAGTATACATGTATAATTAAGGCTTTAAAAGATTGCTTGACTCTCTGCACTATCAGCAGTATCAGCATAAAAACTGAAAGGTTAAACGACATGATAATACTACATCTAATTAACACAGCTCATGCCGCTGCGGCAGATTTAAAGCATGGATTATGCTCTATTTTAATTCTAACGATAATTCTTCTTTCCGCCTGTTCATCGGCAGCAAAAGAGCAGGGAATTGAACAGAATTCATTCAGAAGCGATGACCTTGTACTCTGGGTATTTGGAGACCTGCAGCCGCGCAGTGAAGAGGAGAGGGAGGATTTTGATGTAGCCGTTGATGACATCGCATCACTGAAAAATATTGACGCAGCTATCTGCATGGGCGATATAATTCAGCATGGCAAGGAATACACCATTAACGAAGAGTTCGACTGGTTCTACAAAACATATTCCAGGACCGGCATAAGGGACATATACGAAATTGCCGGCAACCACGATGCGCGCAACATAGAAGAATACCTCAAGGCAACAGGCAAGCCTCTCCACTATTCGCTGCAGTATGGCAACCTGATAATAATATTGCTCTCTGACGAAGAGGATAGTTCAGGCAGCGACATACCCGACGACGTATTTCTCTGGTGGAAATCTATAGTAGAGGAC
>JAAYBQ010000062.1 GCA_012730035.1 Spirochaetota bacterium | reverse complement strand
TCCATATAATTTACCTTTAATAATTCAGCAAAATTGTTATTAAATTCACTTCTGACCGCTGCCAGGTTTTTTTATTAAAACAGGTTTTCAATCAGGCTCTGACCCTTTGTAGAAAAAAAGTTTTGCTCTGACCCCGATACCAGCTTTTCGGATTAAATAGCCATAGCTTCTTTAAAAGAAGAATGCCAATACAGTTCAGAATCTGTAAATTCACCATTAATACCAAGTTCAAGGAAATAATCCATGAGAATTCTCAGGTGAAGTATCTCTTTCTCTTCATCTGAACAAAACGCTTCATCTTTTCCGGCAATCCAGCCGGATGAATTATCAATCCATTTAAAGAAATCCTCTCCTTTATCCTTGAATATTTTATAACTGGATATCATGTCGAACTTTATCGCTTCATACGCTTTATAAAATTCATCATCCGGTGCATTCCGTAATGTGGTAGCAAGTTCAGCCTGGAAAAAATCCCCCCAGCTGACTATATGCGGCAATGCTCCATACTTTTCAAATAATTTTCCGAGGTCATCTTCATTCAGATAATTCCTCGAAGAAATTCTGTTAATAAAATCCCTCAAATATATCAAGTGCAAAAGTCGTTCTGATGAAAGGCCGTTTTCATTAATTACGGGTAGCACCGCTTCAGTTATAAGTTCACGCATTGGATATCTCCTGCAGATAAAGTTCTTCTTTTATATTTTCGGCAATAGTTATTAATCTGTGAGATTTTTTTAGTTTTATCAAGAGGATGATTTTATGTGTCAGGAAAGGTGTGGATTCAGAGATTTAAAAAAACACCGGGGGTCAGAGCATGTTAAAAAATGACTACACATGAACAGGGGGCAGAGCTAACAAACTGGTTACTCTCGCCCAAAATGACTAAAATATTGGAAATACTGAAGTGATCAGAGAAATGCTATTTAATATAATAGCCGCATATATCATATGGTATCGGTTTTGAAGGCATATAATAGCCGATTTTTTCACCTTTGTCACCATGATAATCACTACCGCCAGACACATGAAGTTTATACTTATCAGCAAGCCTTAAAATCTCTTCGACATCCCTGTTAGTATGCATTGACGAAAATGCCTCAATACCGGAAACACCCAGTTCAACAAATCCTTTCAGTATTTTTTCGAATTCATCGTAGTTTGCGTACCCCAGATAAACCGGGTGAGCTATTATGCTCTGACCCCCTGCACCATTTACCAGTTCAAGCGCCTCGATTATAGATATTTTCTCTTTTTTAACATAGCCAGGTTTTCCTTTAACAAGAAATCTCTTGAAAACATCATTAATTGTAGGAGCATAGCCATGTTTCACAAGAACCCTGGCTACATGAGGCCTGCCCATGGTTCCCCCCTGACTCTCTTCAATGACTTCATTTACTGGAATTTCAATTCCATTTATGGCAAGATCATCAATAATGCGGTAGATCCTCGAATCCCGGACACTCTGGAGATGAGAAAGTTTTTTTAGCATCGGTTCAAATGTATGATCAATATTTAATCCAAGAAGATGAAATGATCCTCCCTGATAGTCGATACTGAACTCAATGCCGGGAACAATTTTAAAGGGGATTGATGAAGCATAATCAAGCGCCTCACCAACACCTGCCACGGTATCATGATCCGTAATTGCTATGACCTGAACATTCTGCGATATGGCGAAATCTACAAGTTCTACCGGTGTTTTAATGCCATCGGATGCAGTTGTATGACAATGAAGATCAATCTTTTGCATGTTTAAGATTGTTT
>JAAYBQ010000061.1 GCA_012730035.1 Spirochaetota bacterium | reverse complement strand
GGAATAATCAGTAGCTCTGCTCACCAGCAAGCGCGCCGCGGCCTTTTACAGGTGTAAAGTTGTACCCTTTATAAACCGCCGCGAGCGCCCTCTCCACCTCTTTTGCCGTGTCTATGGATGTCTTGTGCCCCTTGCCTATAAAGCTTGATCCCGCGTCGACAATAAATTTTTTCTGCTCAGCCGTATCGTCGGTGCATAGTATGTGCCCTCCGCGATCGGGCTTGAAGTTAAAGGGTTCGCTCTGCAGGCTTAGCATGGTGCTTTCGTGCGGCTTTGTCCCTATGGAGTAGAACAAGGGGGATTCGGAACTTTTCTTTGGTATAAACGCGACGTATGTTATGTGATCACCTTTTCTCATGTTGTTTATGTGCCACGTAAAGCGTTCCCTGCGTTCAGCGCTCCAGTTTACCTTTGCTTCGAACTTGCCGATTTTAAAACGCTGCTGTATCGGTACAAAAAGGTATTTCAGGTTGTCGGTCTTTGCCAGATCTATTACCTGTTCCGGCGCGTACGCGTTTTCCATAAATTTCATTATCGCTTTCTGGTGGGCGGGTGTCCTGGTGTAGAGCGACCATGATGTGAGTGTTTCGCGTGCCAGTGCCGAGTTGCGGTCCTTTCCGAACGATGTGGTGTACCGGTAGATTTTATCCGACGAAGAGGGGCGGAGTATTCCAGCCTCAGTTTCGAAGGAAACTTCAAGCATGTTTATAACATTTACAAGTATCAGTCCGCCTGAATCATCGCATCCCAGGAAAATACCCTGCTGGTCTTTTACTTTGCTGACCCTTCGTATTATGGTACCCTTGGTAAGTTCATCAGATGAATTTACAGGTACAAGAATTTCATGTTCAAGAAGGTAATTCATTCAGATCTCCGCATTGTTAAAAATTTATTATTGTCCTGAACCCGTGCATAATGACCTGGGTAATTACCGTATGTCAACGAGAATAAGCACATATAGTTAGCAGTAAAAAGATTAAGAAGATCATAAAGTGTAAAGGCGAGGCACTTTAATCCGGCCCGTATATTTTTATAAATTTAAGTGAATAATTGTATTGCAAAGAAATGTAAAATTTAGTGAATGTAGTATCTTAATAAATTCTAAACCGGGGTTAACATGGGACTTAAACTTAAAGACCGGAGGTTTTCGTACAGTCAGCCCGAAGGTCTGAATGGCATATACCTGTGCAGGTACGCAGGCACATTCTTCGGACTGTGGACTATTAACGGCTACTTTATGGTAGTTGATAATTTTTTTCTTGATACGGGTAATCCGAATTCATCATACAAAAAGTTTTCACAATTTATAAGCAAGCTTGACCATAGTGCAAAATGGAGTGTGCTTAATACACATCTGCACGAAGATCATTGCGGTAAAAACCACCTTGTTCAGAAAAAACTGCATGCAGAGGTTTATGCCCGTGATAAAGTGGAGGATTTTTCTTTTGTCTCGCGGCTTATGGACCATGTCTGGGGCAGGCCGAGGATGTTCACTCACAATATTTTTGACAGGACTGTTTATGATACAGATAAGGGGCGCAGAATTGAAGTAATCCCCACGCCTGGACATTCCGATGACCACGTTGCCTTCAGGATAATGCCCGATAATATTATCTATTCGGGCGACGCAATTCCGCTCCCGGTAAAAAAAAGGTACATCACTACCGGTGAGAACTACATCGCAGAGATAGAATCGCTGAAGAAACTGCTGGTCTTTGCCGAAAACGGATCGCGATTTGTATCGGCGCATCACGGCATAGTGGGCGACCCGGTAAAACTGATTTCGGACAGGATTGACGGCATGACATCCGTTGTGCGCAGGGTAAGGGATGTACGGGATTCGGGCATAAATAATGTCGATGAAATAGGCAACAGGGTATTCGGAAAGCCTGATATTATATACAGAAAGCTCGGGGACAGCATAAGATGCAGGCAGGACTGGACTGTTCAGTCGATCCTTGACGGGATAAAATAAAAATTTATAATTTCCCGGTCAGCACAGAGTTGGTCAGTTAAGATGTACCGAAGGTTTGGGGATTTAAATGCGGCAGGTAATCGGTATTAAAGAATCTGCCCGGGATGCTGAACATCTGTCAGTCATCCGCAGGCATAATGTACGCGGCAGGGTTTAATTATTTAACATTCTCCAGTTCCTTTGCTGCAGAGTCCTTCACATCAAGGGCTTTGTCTTTTACTGTGTCGATTGCCTTTGTTATATCCAGACCTTTTTCTTTTGCTGCCTGATTCTCGC
>JAAYBQ010000060.1 GCA_012730035.1 Spirochaetota bacterium | reverse complement strand
TAAATCCCCTGCCTGCACCAGCCGGCGAAACCTCAAGCTTTACGTGCCCGTAATTATCTTTGCCTCCAATCTGCCTGTCGTATACATGCTCTGCAGTTGCAGCGGCAGTAACCGTCTCTTTGTATGTTACCTGGGGTTTGCCCACATTAGCCGGGATATTGAACTCCCTCAGAAGCCTGTCCACTATGATATCCAGATGCAGCTCCCCCATCCCTGAAATAATAAGCTGCCCGGAGTCCGCGTTAATACTGGTGCGAAATGTAGGATCCTCCTCCACAAGCCTTGAAAGCGCGGTATTGAGTTTATCCTGGTCAGCCTTTGACTTGAGCTCTATTGCAATCGAGATCACAGGCTCAGGGAAGAACATCTTCTCCAGGAGCACGGGGTGATCCGGTACCGTTATGGTGTCGCCTGTCCTTACGGTTTTAAGTCCAACTGCCGCAATTATTTCGCCGGTATAAACCTCATCAGTCTCCTCTCGGTGATTTGCATGTATGCGAAGAAAGCGGCTTATGCGCTCTTTTTTATTTACGGTTACATTAAGTATCTGTTCCCCCGATTTCATTGACCCGGAATATACGCGTATAAAAGAAAGTTTGCCAACATGCGGGTCTGTCATGATTTTAAAAACCAGTGCACAGAAGGGTTCCTTGTCATCAGCTTCCCTTTTAACAGATAATTCATGATCCTGCACATCGTGGCCGGTTACTGCGGGAATATCTTTTGGCGACGGGAGGTAATCCACAACAGCATCGAGTACGGGCTGTATGCCCTTGTTCTTAAGAGCTGCGCCGCAAAATACTGGAAAAAGTTTTACTTCTATTGTGGCTTTGCGTATGGCATGTTTTAATTCATCCTCTCCGGGAACTTCACCTTCAAGAAACCTGTGCATAACCAATTCATCACAATCTGCAACTTTTTCAATCAGATGTTCCCGCATAAGTGCAGATTCATCTTTCATGTTTTCAGGAATTTCGTCAACACGGTAGTCTTTCCCGGTAGGGTCATCCCACACGAGCATCTTCATAGTCACCAGATCAATCACCCCGGCAAAACTGCTTTCAACACCAACGGGTATCTGTAACGGCAATGGTTCAGCATAAAGTTTTTCCCTGATCATACGCAGACACATTTCGTAATCAGCGCCAATCCTGTCCATCTTGTTCACAAAACATATTCGAGGCACATGATACTTGTCCGCCTGGCGCCACACCGTCTCTGACTGGGGCTCCACACCAGCTACTCCATCAAAAACGGCAATGGCGGAATCAAGAACGCGCAGGCTTCTTTCAACTTCAATTGTAAAGTCAACATGACCGGGAGTGTCTATAAGATTGATTGTGGTATTCTTCCATAAACAGGTAGTGGCTGCCGCAGTTATGGTTATTCCGCGCTCCTTTTCCTGCACCATCCAGTCCATTTCAGCAGTTCCGTCATGAACCTCGCCCATTTTATGGGTTTTACCTGTATAAAAAAGTATCCGCTCCGAAAGAGTAGTCTTGCCCGCATCAATATGGGCCATTATTCCTATATTTCGTGTTCTGCTTATCGGTAATTTCCGTGCCATATCGTTACCTGTAAAAAGTATATTATAATATTTGTTAAATCAGGATTCAAAATTGTCATTTCCAAGTAGCTGTATCGACTGAGAAATCTTTTCAGCAAAATTTAATTGCATGATACAACTACTGCTTGTCAACCGGGATTCCTCACGTTCATTCGGAATGACAACGATGTAATTATCCAATTAAAGGTAATTCATATTATATCCTGTTAAAACAACAAATACCAGGGTCTCCTGGTATTTGTTAATATATAAGATCATTTTCTTTATTAAAACTTAAAGTGTGCAAAAGCCTTGTTGGCATCTGCCATTTTATGTGTATCCTCTTTCTTTTTAACAGACGCGCCGGTATTGTTGAACGCATCAAGAAGCTCGCCGGCAAGACGCTGGTACATGGTCTTTTCGGATCTGTTCCTTGAGTAATTTATAATCCACCTTATACCCAGAGCCTGCCTTCTTTCAGGCCTTATCTCAACGGGTACCTGGTATGTAGCACCACCGACCCTTCTTGATTTAACCTCAACAAGCGGTTTGACATTCTCGAGTGACTGGACAAAAACTTCAACCGGATCCTTCTGGGTCTTCTTCTCTATAATCTCCATTGCTTTATAAAAAGCTGATTCAGATACTCCCTTCTTACCATCCAGCATCATACAGTTTACAAACTTGGACACAAGCTTGCTCCCGAATTTTGGATCTGGTAATACTTCCCTTTTTACTGGTCTCCTTCTGCGCATAAATACTTCCTTATAAAATTTCAGTTATTAATATTATCTGTTAAGCCTTAGGTCTCTTTGTACCGTATTTTGATCGGGCTTTTTTCCTGTCATTTACACCAAGTGAATCGAGCGTACCCCTTATTATATGGTACCTTACACCAGGAAGGTCCTTTATCCTTCCGCCCCTGATAAGAACAGCTGAGTGCTCCTGCAGGTTGTGCCCGATCCCCGGAATATATGCTGTCACTTCGATCCCGTTAGTAAGCCTTACCCTTGCAACCTTTCTGAGGGCCGAGTTAGGCTTTTTGGGAGTGAATGTCATTACCCTTGTACATACGCCCCTTTTCTGCGGGCATTCTTTAAGTGCGGGGGATTTTGATTTTTTAACCCTGTGTTCCCGTCCATTCCTGATTAACTGATTAATTGTCGGCATTTCTACTCCTGGTACATTTAAACTGATATAAAATATAATTTCGTTAACAAAAATTTGCCCTGTTCCGGAACAAAATCCCGAATTTACATGCAAAACATGCGGATCATGGAATAAAGCACCCCTGATCCCGGCAATACCATATAACGAATGTATTGCTTAATTTAAGGCTGTTTTTGTCAACAAATTAATTCGGGCCGTCTACTTTTCGGTCCTGTTTTCAACATTTTGAATCTCCGCCGGTTCATTTTCAGCGGAACCAGAATAATCCTCAACTTCCTCGGGCGCAGCACCGTCCAGGTCGCCTGGAGTCTCCTGGTAAACATCAATATTGTCATATATCCGCACACCGGTTCCCGCAGGAATCAGGTGTCCGATAATAACGTTCTCCTTTAAACCTCTAAGGTGGTCAATCTTACCTTTTATGGCCGCATCAGTAAGAACCCTCGTAGTCTCCTGAAACGACGCGGCTGAGATGAATGACTCAGTATTAAGAGCGGCCTTGGTTATACCCATAAGAACCGGTATTGCAGTTGCGGGCTTTCCACCCTCCTTAAGCACCCTTTCGTTCTCTTCAATAAAATCAAATTTATCAACAACCTGTTCAATAACAAAACTGGAGTCACCCTGGTCTGTAAGCCGCACTTTACGCAGCATCTGCCGTACAATTACCTCAATATGCTTGTCGTTGATGGCAACACCCTGGAGCCTGTAAACCTCCTGAACTTCGTTAACAAGGAACTTTTGAAGTTCACGAGGCCCTTTGATCCTGAGTATCTCATGCGGGTCAACCGGGCCATCATCAATCTTTTCACCTTTGACGATCCAGTCCTTGTCCTGAACCCTGAGGAACTTGGACACCGGGATTGAGTATTCTTTCTGCTGGCCGTCCTCTTCCGTGATAATAATTTTGCGCTTATTCTTCACGGTATCACCGATTGTTACTGTTCCATCAACAGCTGTGAGCGTTGCAGCTTCTTTTGGAGTTCTTGCCTCAAAAAGTTCCGCAACCCTGGGAAGACCACCGGTAATATCCTTGGTTTTTTCAGCACCTCTGGGGATCTTGGCAAGGACTATACCTGCATTGACAGAGACGCCATGTTCTACCATAAGGTTCGCACCTTTCGGGAGAAGGTAGGTAATCGGATCGTTGCTTCCCGGCGCAAAAATGTTTACTCGAGGCTGCAGTTTTTCAGTTTTGTATTCTACAATTACCCTTTTCTTAACACCTAAAACAGGGTCTACCTCTTCTATCAGGCTTTTGTTGAGCTCAACGTCAACGTACTCAACGCGGCCGGTGATTTCTGTAAGAATAGGCTCAAACCATGGGTCAAACGAAGCTATGATTTCATTTGCTGCGTAAGGTCTCTGTACCGGTTCAAAAAGTCCTGTCTTCCTGTCATATTCAAGGTCGGCAACAACTTCAGTACCCACGTTTACAGGTATTGAATAGGGGTCACCGATAATATATGCCTTCTTCTTGTCTATTCTGAGAATACCGGTATTGCTTGCCCTGATATCCTCTCCATTCTGGCCTTTTGCAACAACCTTGCCGGCATAAACCTTTTCTCCGTCCTGGACAAGCAGTTCAGGTTTTCCCTTGATTTCAGTTTCGGAAATGATTCTCTGTACCACGATGTATCCACGTCGTACAGTAATTATCTTATTCTCTTCTGTCTTGATGAGCCTTGATGTAATGTCTTTTATGAATATGGGATAATTGAACTTGATTTCGCTCTCTTCAACCGATCGTGATGCTATACCACCAATGTGGAAAGTACGCATTGTAAGCTGTGTACCCGGCTGACCGATTGACTGAGCGGCAATTATACCTACAGCCTCTCCGATTTCGACCGGCCGCGATGTTCCGAGATTTCTTCCATAACACTTTGCGCAAACTCCATGTTTGGATTCACATGTGAGCACGGAACGTATTTCAATCGAATCGATCTCAATTTTGTCTATTATATCAGCAATCTCTTCATCTATAACTTCATCTGCGTGTGCAAGTGTCTCACCTGTTACAGGATTGATCAAATCATAAAGAAGAGTCCTTCCAAGAACCCTTGCGCCAAGAGATTCAATTACAGTATCACCCTCTTTGATAGGGTAGATATCAATACCTACCGTAGTACCGCAATCCTTGTTTGTAATTACAACATCCTGAGCTATGTCAACCAGACGCCTTGTAAGGTAACCGGCGTCAGCAGTCTTGAGTGCCGTATCCGCAAGACCCTTTCTTGCACCGTTTGTCGAGATGAAATACTCAAGTACAGTCAAGCCCTCTTTAAAGTTGGCCCTGATGGGAACCTCTATAATCTCGCCGCTCGGCTTGGCCATCAGTCCCCTCATTCCGGCCAGCTGCCTTATCTGCTGCTTGCTGCCCCTTGCGCCCGATTTTGCCATTATAAAAATCGGGTTATGACCAAGCTGATTCTGCTCAAGCTCCCTGAACATCTCGTTGGCGATCTTCTCGTTAGCCTCGGTCCAGAGATTTATAACCCTGTTATACCTCTCCTCGTCTGTAATAAAACCGTTACGGTATTCATTCTCGATGCTTTCAACTTTTTTGTCCTCATCCTCGATAATATCCTTTTTTATCGCAGGGATTACTATATCCGACATGGATATGGTCGGAGCAAATATAGTCGCGTATTTATACCCTGTCTCTTTGATATCATCAAGCATCTTGACTGTTACATTAGGGCCGTATTTTTTAAATACTTTTGCTATAAGGGAAGAAAGCCCCTTATCAGTAACGACCTCATTTACAAACGGATAGCCTTCAGGAAGAATTCTGTTGAATATCAGCCTGCCCGGGGTTGTACTGACAAAATTATCACCCATCAGGAAATTGATCCGTGTCCTGTACCTTATCTGCTTGTGCTCCACAGCGCGAATCACATCTATCATGTCATCAAAATACTTGTCCTCACCATCGCTACCCTCAATCAGGTCTGTCAGGTAGTATATACCAAGGACTATATCCTGTGAAGGTGTAACAACCGGGTGACCGTTTGCCGGTGACAGCAGGTTGTTTGTAGAGAGCATAAGCGTCCAGCATTCAAGCTGCGCGCGTGGTGAAAGAGGTACATGTACAGCCATCTGGTCACCGTCAAAGTCCGCGTTATATGCATGGCAAACCAGCGGGTGAAGTTTTATCGCTTTGCCTTCAACAAGGGTCGGTTCAAATGCCTGGATACCCAGCCTGTGCAGAGTGGGAGCACGGTTAAGGAGAACCGGATGCTCCCTGATTACCTCTTCGAGAACTTCCCACACCTCGTCGCGTTCGTTTTCAACCATCTTTTTGGCTGATTTTATATTCTGGACAAAATCCTTGTCCACAAGTCTCTTCATAATAAAAGGTTTAAAGAGCTCAACAGCCATCTTCTTCGGAAGTCCGCACTGGTGAAGCTTGAGTTCAGGTCCGATTACGATTACGGATCGGCCGGAATAGTCAACACGCTTGCCGAGCAGATTCTGCCTGAACCTTCCCTGCTTACCTTTAAGCATATCGCTTAATGACTTAAGCGGCCTGTTTCCCTTGCCCTTTACAGCACGTTTTCTTCTACTGTTGTCAAAGAGGGCGTCTACAGCCTCCTGCAGCATACGCTTTTCATTTCGTACTATAATTTCAGGAGCGCGGAGCATAAGCAGTCTCTTGAGCCTGTTGTTCCTGTTTATAACACGCCTGTAGAGATCATTAAGGTCAGATGTGGCAAAACGTCCGCCGTCAAGCTGCACCATCGGGCGAAGTTCCGGCGGAATAACCGGAATCACGTCAAGTATCATCCAGTCCGGTTTGTTCCCCGACTCTTTGAATGCCTCGATTATCTCAAGGCGCTTTATGAGCTTTTTATCAATCTTCGCATCTTTTGCAGATTTGGTATCTATTTCGGCACGAAGCGCCCTTGACTCCTCGTCAAGATCAATACGCACCAGCATATCCTTTATGGCTTCAGCGCCCATGCTTGCCACAAAGGTATCGCCGTATTTGTCATAAAGATCATAGTATGCATCTTCATCAAGTATATCTCCGGGCTTGATATCCTCTGCCTCTGCGTCTCCCGGGTCTACAACGATATACTTTTCGTAATAAAGAACTGACTTAAGATTGTTGACAGTCATGTCCAGAAGAAGTCCCATTCTTGACGGAACCGACCTGTAGTACCAGATATGCGCAACAGGAGCCGCCAGCTCAATATGGCCTCCACGCTCCCGCCTGACCTTGTAGTGTGTTACCTCGACGCCGCAACGGTCGCAGACAACGCCCTTGTATCTTATGGACTTGAATTTACCGCAATAACATTCCCATTCCTGGGTTGTTCCGAAAATTCTTTCGCAGAAGAGGCCATCCCTCTCGGGCTTGAGAGTCCTGTAGTTTATGGTCTCGGGCTTCTTTACCTCTCCATACGACCATTCCCTTATCTGGTCAGGAGAAGCGAGTTTAATCTGAATAGAACTGAAATCGTTAAAGTCCCTCATGTTTTATCCTTGCGTTCAGTAGTCTGCTGCAGTCAAAGTCCTGCAGATATTTTCCCATCCGGAACGGGATTAAGACCCATCCCGGGTAATAATTTATCAATCACGCCATTATTGC
>JAAYBQ010000059.1 GCA_012730035.1 Spirochaetota bacterium | reverse complement strand
TTCTTCAATATCTTGTACTGTGCAATCCGTCGTTGTCAATGTAACAATAATTACATCTTCTTATAAACACTACCACCAGAATAAAACTTGCTTTATTCAAAAGGTGTAGAGTTCAGGCATGCCCGGACCCTACACCTGAACCTGCACGGCAATCAATCTACAGATCCTCACCATAAGGCCTGGCAAACGACAGGTGCTCAACGCCGTTCTTCTTCATCCACTGGTCCCAGAGAAATCCGTTTACCATCTGCGCAACCTGCTTTATATTTTCAGCCTTAACGTGTTCCGGGTGCGCCAGCTTCGCAAGCAGGTCACTGTCAAGTTCACCTGTCTTACCGAAGGCCCTTCCTATTTCATTGAACATCTTAAAGACCTTCTCAACCAGAAAAGGGGGCTGTACCGAAAGCCCCTCGCACCCGCCCTTGCATATCGCGCCGCCGTAAGTAAATCCAAGGCGATGCGTCAGCTTTTCGCAGTAGCGTTCAACATACCTGTTGTGGCATGTCTCCGGGAAACCGTTCTGCACAAGGTACATCATTTTAAGTCCGGGCAATTTGCCTTTAAGCGGTGCAAGGCCCTCGATAAATTCCTTAACACTGCCCGGCATTGCATCAACATACAGTGGAAAACCGAGTAAAACATTCTCTGCCCTGGATACAGCACTGATGATAGATTCAAATCCCGGCCTCTCTTTTATTACATAAAAGGTATCGACGCTGTTCCCCTCAGTTTCAAGAAAACCGCTGATAAAATGCTCCATGAGTTTTCCTGTATTTGAAGATACCCCGCGCGGTGAACCATTAATGAATGTTAATTTCATCGAGAACCCCCTTGATCCCTTCATCTGTATATTTAATAAACGCAAGCCTGCTGCGCAAATTTATCGCCGCGCGCGTAAAGATCTCATTTACTATCGCCATGTCATCTGCATCTGTATCGCTCTCCTTTTCAAGCATGAATGCCATTGCAGGATATTTGCCATACCGCTTCATGTGGTGCGCTTCACCGTCAACCTCTTCAAGGTAGGGGTGAACAAGGGGTATTGCCCTGTCGAGTGCGTTCTTGACCGATGCCGCCGGGTAACCCAGCACCAGTGGAGCTGCCGCCAGAATCAGGTCCGATGTGATAAATTCCCTGCATATAATGTCACCGTCATCTTTGAACACACAGCTTCCCGGAGTCTTGACCCAGCAGTTAAAGCATCCCCTGCATGGTGAATATTTCATCTGGTTAAGTTTCAATTCAGTGAATTCGACATGTTTTTCTGTGAGCCCGGACTTCAGTGCCTCGATTGAGTCATTAAGGCCTGGAGAACCCTTTGACCCGTTAAGTATAAGTACCTTCATGCTCCCTCCTTATTCATATATGCAACCGGGTGCATAATAAATTAAAAGGAATTTTAGTCAAGAAGTATTCACCCGAACCGCAGGTTTACCGCAAACAAAGAAAATTACCACCACATATTGTTACAAAACTGCACCAGGCCTCACTAAACATATACCCCGAAGTGCCGGATAAAACCCGACTATGTTAAAGAGTTTTTTTTGCTAAAAAATCCATAGGAAGAGCTTGACGTATAAAACCCTAAAATGAAACTAAATGCCTTCAGTTTCATTTTAAACACGCCCCGCAAAGGGGAGCATACAAATAAAACACCTGAGGCAATACGTAGATTTTATCCGGGTTTTGCATTCAAAACTCCAGGGAGGAGAATTATGCTGTTTAAAAAACTGATCTTGTTAATATTGACCACGCTGCTTTCATCTCTTACAGCCTGTGGCGACATGTACTCCGCCGCGTATGAAGACATGCGTGTATCAACACGATCTTTTGCCTATGCAACAGTGGGTAACTCCATCTATTCATACAGTATATCCAGTGACGGATCATTAACGCAGATCGGCGGCCCAATAACAGAATCTACCGCTCTGAACAGGATAGGGGTTCATCCTTCAGGAGATTACATATATGTTGCTCAGACATGGTATGTGCAATGTTATAAAGTCAGAGATGACGGTTCACTTGTCCGTATTAAATCTGAGGATATAACTTCAAATGGATTCGATACCTACAATATCAGCATGTCCCGAACTGGCAGGTTTCTTTATGCAGCCGGACGTGGTTCCGGCAATATGAACTATATAAATATTTTAAAAATATTACCGGATGGTACTGCTGATGAAATAGGGTACAAATTCCTAAATACGAATTGCCGCAATATTCTGGTAAATCCAGACGAAACAAGACTTTTCGTAGCCACACACAGTAATTCCAATGTCAATAATATTACGTCATACCGGATCAGTGAAGATGGAACACTAAGCGATAGCGTTGATGATACGAAATTATTTTCCATCGGGTCAGATGATCCCATGGGCATCGCAATAGACACTTCAGGAAACTATCTCTACTATTCCCATAGGGGTTCCGACACAATAACAATTCTTGAGATTCTCCCGGATGGATCTCTCGATGATGCATCTGTTGCCGATTTTACCAGCACTGGTTCTTTCAATGAACTGACAATGCATCCTTCGGGAAAATATCTTCTGGGAATAACTTATTGGGATTGGGACAATCCCAATAAATCCAGTAGTTTCGGCATGTTCAGTGATTATACACTTTATCATATTTCAGATAATTTTTCTTTCCCGGATTCAGAACAGAGATACATGGCCCTGCACCCTGACCTGGAATACGCCTATGTAACTGATAACGGCACTCATAAAATGCTTGTCTGCTATAACCTTGAACCCGGAGGCCAGCTGACCTTTAATCATATTGCGGCACAATATACAGATGAACCCTGCGATGTCAAAATCTGCAGAAAAACTGTTTTCGGAGGCAGGTAGATGAAAAGGACGATAATAGAAACAACCATATATATGCTGCTTGCCGTTATGCTCCCGGCCGCCATATACGCTGAAGCGGTATTTCTTAAAGACGGCTCGATAATAGAAGGGCGGATTGTAAAGGAACGGGGCGGAACAATGGAGGTGCGTACCACCGGCAACATGATACGTAAACTTAAAAGAAGCGAGGTACTGAGGATTGTTTACGAAGAGCAGTACAGGCAGCCCTGTAAAATAATGCTCATGAACGGGACCCTTGTGGACGGATACATAGTTGACGAGGACCGGGACAGGTACTATGTTCGCTCGAAACTCACTTCACCGGACGAAAAAGCCATTGATAAAAAAGAGGTTCAGTTTATCGAGAGGGTAAGGATCGAGCGCCGCAGGCCTGCGAGCAGGCGTGTTTATGCCATGCCCCTTATTTCAATGCCATTAAGCGAAAATTTTAAACATTATAATGACACCGGTTTCGGCATACTCGCATTATATTCACTTGACGATATTATTACAAACGATTTCAGTGTTGCCGCGGTAAGCGGTTATATCCACTACCCCGGTAAAAACGGAGTGGAATTTTCGTTAAACATTCCGATACTTGCCTCATTCAAATACAGCTTTAAGTTATACAGGCACTTTACCGTTGCGCCCGTGCTTATGCCCGGACTCTGTCTTGATTACATAGCCTATACCACTGCCGCAAACAGCACATACCTTACGGGAGGCAGTTTTCTAATTGGTGGCGCAAATGCCATGAGCAGATGGGGAATAGAACCCCTGGTCATGGCAGGACTTGAGTCTGCCTGGAGTTATTCAGAGGA
>JAAYBQ010000010.1 GCA_012730035.1 Spirochaetota bacterium | reverse complement strand
GAGGTCGAATGGAACTATGTCCAGCAATAAAGTTTTGATGCCTGCGCTTGCGCAAAGAGCGGCAATACCGCCACCCATGATACCGGATCCGATTACTGCTACTTTCTCGATCCTTCTAGCCATAAAAAACCTCCTGTGAATGTCTGTTAATAAACAATCTTGTTATTTTTGAAAATGGATGCTGATAAAAAATCTGTTTAGACAAATGAACCCTGGCACCTCATTTACCGGCACCTGTCATTCCGTTGTAATATGAAACAACACACACAAGGCATTTATATTTCCTTAAAAAAAAATGTCAATATGAATAAACTGCTTGCTTCAAAAATGGCTAAAATTTTTCGCATTGATACATTAATATCTGATACCGGGACATGGGTCGCAACAACTTCCTGGAAAAAATATTTGAGGTGCAGTCAAAAAGTGATTTGAATTTCGCATGACCGCTCTGATTTAAACATAAAGGCGTTTTTATTCTGTTTTTTTTGATTTTATTCATTGCACAAAAAGTAATATTGATATATTTAACCGACATAATACAGAATTCATCATTAGCAGAGGTACGGAATGAAACTTAAAGCCGCATCAGACTTAAAGCAAAATGGAGCAGTGCGTGTTATTTTTATAGAAGATAAAAGTATTCAGGAATTGAAATGCGGAATTAAAAATAAAAACCATGGGGGCATTCCAGTTGACGCACTCAGTTATTTCAATGGTGATATAAACGAAGTAGCGTTAATCCCCGGCCGGCAGAATATACTTCTCTGTGGAATGGGAGATGCCTCGAAACTCAATCCTGAAAGCATAAGGAACTGCGGAGCATCTGTTACAGCTGCTGCAATGGACAAAAAAATGAATGAACTTGCCGTCGTAATACCGGAAATAAAAAATTTTACACGCGAACAGACCCTGCGTTATATATCCGAAGGTATGGCACTTGCAAACTACAGATTCGACAGGTATAAAACTTCCGACACAAAGGGTGAAAAACCTGTTGAAAAAATAGTTTTTATATCGTCTTCTAAAAATGCTCAATCGATAATACACAGAACAGAAATAATCACAAGAAACACCTTCCTCTGCAGGGACATGATCAACGATACATCGGATTCAATCAATCCGGTTTCTTTTGCCGAAAGCGCTGCTGCAATTTCGAAAAAATCCGGACTTAAATGCACTGTTCTGAACAGAGAAAAAATTGAGTCAAAAAAAATGGGACTTCTTCTTGCAGTAAACAGGGGCAGTTTAATTGAGCCGAGAGTTGTTAAAATAGAATACCGGGGTGATGTTGAAAATCCGAAGGTAATCGGAGTAATAGGCAAGGGCATAACATTCGATTCCGGCGGAATGAATCTCAAGCCTTCAGGATCGATGGAAACAATGCGCAGCGACATGTCAGGAGCCGCAACAGTTTTATGCGTAATGAAATCGCTGGCAGAACTTAAAGTAAAGCGGAACGTCACTGCAGTTATACCTCTTACTGAAAATATGCTCAGCGGCAATGCATACAGGCCGGGAGATATTTACAGGTCCTACAAGGGATTGACCGTCGAAATAGGTAATACAGACGCCGAAGGGAGACTCATACTTGCAGATGCCATAGCATACATGGAAAAGGAGGTCGGCCCCGAACTGATAGTTGATATGGCCACTCTTACCGGCGCATGCGTTGTAACATTCGGTGAAACAGTTGCGGCATACCTTTCAACTGATGACAAGCTCGCATCTGTAATTGAATCTGCTTCATCAGATACCGGTGAAAAACTGTGGCGTCTGCCTTTTTTTGAAGATTATGAAGACCGCATGAAGTCCGAAATCGCGGACCTGTCGAACATGTCATCTGAAAAAAATGCAGGAACAATAGCCGGAGCAGTATTCCTTAAAAAATTTGTCGGTAAAACTCCATGGCTGCACCTTGATATAGCAGGCACTGCATGGTATTCGAAGGCAAGGGGTTACAGGCCGAAAAATGCTACAGGTTACGGTCTGCGGCTTCTGCTGAACATGATTGAAAACTGGAAATGATCCGGATTATTGCCCAGGGCGGGAATTGAACCCGCACGATCACAGGGATCAAGGGATTTTAAGTCCCTTGTGTCTACCAAGTTCCACCACCTGGGCTTAATTGAGGAAAGTTGAGGAAAAGTAATAGGCGCCGATCGGATTCGAACCGATGAATAAAGGTTTTGCAGACCTCCCCCTTAGCCACTTGGGCACAGCGCCATTCGCCTTATCCATATATTTATGGTACAATTTATTGTCAAGATGAAATTTTTGCATTAAACCGGTCAATTCACAACCTGAAAGTTTTTTATAAAAGATCCAATTGCAAGTAAAAATTTATTCAAAAAATTGTGTTGACACGGACAGGGTATTTTTGCTATTAACTTTTTGTCTCAATGAGCATTCCTCTGTAGCTCAGTCGGTAGAGCAGTTGACTGTTAATCAATTGGTCGCAGGTTCGAGTCCTGCCGGGGGAGCATCCAGAAGCGCTTTCAGAAATGATGGCGCTTTTTTATTATATAATAGCATATTTTAACACACACACTTTCAATTATAAACAGTAGTAAATTTATCTGGAATTAAATTCCGGCCGCTTAATGACTTCTTTATAAGGTATATCGCCACCGAAAATGTCAAGCGCGCTCCCTATGGTAAGATCAATGACTCCGCGTCCCAGCCTGCATACTGTTTCGATGTCGTCCATGTCTTTTACACCACCGGCGTATGTAACGGGAATATTTACGCAATCTGCCAGTATCCCGATAAGTGTTCCATCGACACCGTTGCGTCTGCCCTCAACATCTGCGGCATGAACAAGCAGTTCATCACAGTATTTTGACAGTTTCTGAATGTTGGAATAATTTATCTGATAGTTGGTCCATTTCTGCCAGCGGTCGGTCACTACATAATAGTCGCCGTTTCTGAACCTGCAGCTCAGGTCAAGTACCAGCCTGTTCCTGCCGACTGTTCTGCTGATCATCTCAAGGTTACGGAAATTTATTTCTCCTCCTGAAAAAACATACGAGGTGACAATAACATGAGAAGCACCGGCGTCAATATATTCCCTGGCATTTACAGGGTTGATCCCGCCGCCAACCTGCAGTCCTCCGGGAAAAGCAGAAAGTGCGCTAAATGCTTCTTCCTCGTTGCCAGGTCCCAGCATTATTACATGGCCGCCAGCCAGTCCGTCATCTTTGTAGAGTTTTGCATAATAGGCTGCATCCCTGTCAGATACAAAATTTTCGACTGCACCGGAATCGCAGAGCGTTCCCCCTATAATCTGTTTAACCCGGCCTTCATGAAGGTCTATACATGGCCTGAATTTC
>JAAYBQ010000009.1 GCA_012730035.1 Spirochaetota bacterium | reverse complement strand
GCATCTGGGCAAAAATAAGTGCGCCGGCTACCGAGATTATTCTGTCAAGAAGGGATTCCAGAAAACTGAAAGGAGCTTTGATAAATCGGTTCATGTCAACCTCGTTGTGCTGTTTAAATGCAGACGGAATTCTAATACCCGGAGCGGCATAAATTTCAGCCTGATGGCCGTTGTGTTCATAGAATATATAAGTTCCGGACGAATTTCAACTTTCACCTGATTCTATCTCGTTTATCCTGAATATTGCGTTGCCTTCGCCGCTTACGGTAAAAGGAGCGCTGCAGTATGGGCAGTAATGTTCACCCTTCATGCTGACCCGGACAGGAGATGAGCATTTTACGCATTCAATAACGAATGGAATAAACGCAGCTTGATTGTCATTCTGTGATTTAACGGCATCTTTTCGGGTAAGATTTTTTGTTGTGTCAGATACGGCGGACTTTTTCCCGGCCGGTTCGTCCGGCAGGCTTGAGTCCCTGCCGCTGCCCGATGCAAAGTCTGCTGCAAGTGATACAGCTGCTTCCCGGTCAGGAGTCGTTCTGATGACGCGGTCGAATCCTAAAAGATGAAAGAGAAGAGAAACTTCACGGCTTAGACCGAAAAAAACAACGACACCGCCGGAAGCCAAAATTTTTCTGTGTAGAAGCAGCACGGCACCTATACCTTCGGAGCTGATAAAATTAATTTTTTCTGAATTTATCAGGAGATAAATTATACCGCTTTCAGCAAGCCTGGACGTATAATGCTCGAAGTCTGAACTTGTTTCGCTGTTGAGCGCCCCATCGATTTCAACGATTGCGGTGCTGCTGTTTCCGGTCTCTTCGTGAGAAATAAAAAACATTTAGGCCCTCCCTCTCTTTGCCGGTATGGCGTCACGAATTTCCTTGATTCCCTTTTCTCCGAGCGTTTCGGGAGAAATTTTTCTGGCAATGTAATCGCCCGCAGCATGTGTATGTGCAATTGACACGGGCTGTTCATTATTTATTTCTCCAAGAAATTCCACGGTTATATAACCATTGCCGCTTTCTGCCGAGTCTCCGGAAATGCTGTCATCGCTCAGTCCATAATCCTCAAGTGTAGCCGATTCATGGCTAATTTTTCCGTTCAGAGTTTTGACATGATCGGTGCCGGCTTCATCATCGAAAGGATCAAAATCGTCCATAATGCTGCCGGATGGAGATTCTGTTGCAGGTATTAGTAAATCTTCGCCAGACTTATTGCCGGTGAGGTTTGCATCGGAAGATTCTGTTCTTCTTCCATATACTGGCGGACTGCCCATGAGTTCAGCTTTATTGTGTATTGACCTGTACCTTGCGAGAATTACCAGGGAGATAATTAATGCAATTGCCAGAGATGCACCCAGTAAGATATAAAAATATTTCAGTGTATGCGTAAAAGTTTCCCTTATGAGGATGTATATTCTCTCTTTTGCGGTCAGGAAACAAACAGCGCCGGCTGGCTTATCATTAATAAATATACTCTTTGTGACAAGCCAGCCAGTAGTGTTGATCCCGGGATAAATATACTTTGCAATGATCTCCCTTTCCCTGATGCTGAAAGGTATTTTTTTGTCCATTATGTTGTAGTCCGAAAATTTTAATTCGCGGCTGTTATTCCTTACCGGTTCCAATATAAGTTCCAGGTTGTAGGCAATTCCGTCATTTGCTATATTGCCGCGCAGCGCCTTTTCAACCGATGTGTTGGAATGGACAATAAGTCGTCCATCTGCCAGTATAAATATTGCTTCATCAATGGTCTTCTCTTGAATTTTTTCATGGAACAGAGTTCTAAGAGAACCGGTTTTGTTTGTTTTAAGACTCAGTTCTGCAACGCTGGCAAAGGCTTCGGCAAGTGTTTTGGAATAATTCCGGGTATATTCTTCGACTGTGTTTATATTTTTTTTAAGGGAGACATAAGTATATGAAAAAAGGGCCATTGAACCCAGTATTGATTCAGTGAGCAACAGCAGCAGGAATATGCCCGCTGGAAAAATTATTTTTCTGTTTTTTCTGGCCATGTTTAAATCCGGATTTATTTATTGACCGGCTTCCGGCTGTGATCTGCTGAAAGCCCATAACTGGTCAATTATTGTATCGGATTATCCCTAAATTTGATTGATTAAAAAAGCGGCCGCAGGGAATAGTCTTTATAGAGGCATTAGACCCCGGCCTGCGTATTGCAGGCCGTAAACGGCAGGTGGCAGAGTGGATTTTACCAACGGGGAACTTTTAGAGGCATGGGACTGGGAGAGCGGGACTCCCTCTGGAGTACCTGTTACGCGTGGTGAATCATACAAAAGAGGAATTCCGCACGAGGGCGTCCACCTGTGGATTGTGCGCGGCGAAACTGATTCGTACGAAATACTCTTCCAGCAGAGGTCGCCGCGTAAGGAACTTTTTCCCGGATGCCTTGATATAACCGTAGCAGGCCATGTACCTTTTGGGTTAAAGAAAAACAAAATCCAGAAAGAAGCGATGGAGGAACTTGGTATATCACCCTCTGACGACGACATGACAGACCTGGGGTGTATACGGTATGAAGAGATCACCAGTGAATATGTGCACAGGGAGTTTCAGCATGTTTACATAATGCGTGATGACAGGGCGCTTGACGGTTACACCTTCAATGACGGTGAAGTGACCGGGATCTGCTCTGTTCCGGCCCGATACCTTGTATCCCTTTTTGAAAGAGATAGCGATCAATTTGTAAAATACTACAACGGTATAAATATATCCCGCAAGCTGATCGGTAAAAAAGATTTTCATCCGCTGCTCTTCAGCGGTATCATGAAAGAATATATGACTATACTTTTCGCTGCATGCGAAGAGCTTGTTCGGGGCGGTGCTGTGCGTACCCGTATGCCCGGCATTGTGGTGATTGCGAAAAGACAGGGTGATACGAATGTGTGAAATTACCTACGGTGAATCTCTTAAGCTTGATAATCCGCTTTACATAGATGTGCGAACACCCGCCGAGTACTGCGAGGATCACATACCCGGTGCGGTAAACTATCCCATATTTGACAACGAAGAGAGAAAGGAGATCGGGACCCTTTATAAAATGGTCAGCCGCGATGATGCTGTAAGGAGGGGAACGGAAATTGGCGGTAAACGCATAGGAGCTATAATTGAATCTATAATGAGTTACAGGGAAAGGGATATAGTCCTTTACTGCGCCCGTGGGGGGATGCGATCAGGGGCGGTAGCCTCTCTTGTGAATTCACTGGGAGTGAAGGCATGGAGGCTCAAAGATGGCTACAGGGCATACAGAAGTTTCGTGTCCGGGTACCTTGATTCAGTGGAGATCAGGCCTCAGCTTTTTGTTCTTCAGGGACTGACGGGCGCCGGGAAGACGGAAATTCTCGGTTTCATTGAAAACTCTATCGATCTTGAGGGTATGGCCGGTCACAGAAGCTCACTCTTCGGAGGGATAGGACTTGAACAGCAAAGTCAGAAATCCTTTGAAACACAACTTGCAGTCAGGCTGAATGAACTTGGTGAAAAGTCATATACGGTAATCGAGGGTGAATCAAAAAAAATCGGCAACCTGCATATCCCTGAAAATATATTCAGGCAGATGCGCAATGCCCCTGTGATATATATTGATACACCGATTGAAAGAAGGGTCGCAATAATTAAAAAAGAGTATGCCAGGTTTAATGACCATGAAAGAGTTATGGAGATCGTTCTTTCGCTTACGAAAAGGCTTGGTCAGAAGAAGACAGATGACCTTGCGGGGCTATATAAAAGTGGAAGAATAGATGAATTTATAGAGATGCTCCTTGTTGAGTACTACGACAACCTCTACAGGTATACACTTGACAGGTTTAATTATGCTGCAGTCATCAGGAACATGGAGAGTGAGTCTGCTGCGGCCGAAGTGCTCAATGCGGTTGCCGTGTACTTGAAAAAGTAATAATTATTCCTGTAAATATTTTTCAATGCTGTAATGATATTTCCGGGGTCGTTGTCGTTTTTGCATCTGAGTTATTAGAGCATTTTATTCTGCAAAGCGGTCAAAGAGTCAGCATTTAAAAAAAGCAGGGAATAAATACTCTTTATATTTATTGACAACATCACATATTTTTAATTATAATGAATGCAGGCTATTATGGCTGTTTAAGGTGAAGATTCCATAAAAAGGGAAAATGATTTATAATTACAGGAGGAGTATATGAAAAAGTTTTTGTCCATTGCGTTTCTGGTTCTGGTTATTGGCTGTGGCGGAAAAACCCAGTACGAGGACGTAAACAAGGCTGAAGGTTCCATGGAGTGGGGCCCCAAGGAGATAAAGACTACAGTTAATAAAATGGTATCGTCTCTTTATACATTTTTAAAGGATGACTGGAAAAAGCCCGCTTTTATCCAGGTGCAGAAGTTCAGGAATATGACATCGGAACATATTGATACAGAACTTGTAGTCGGGGAAATACGCACAAGGCTTATCAAACAGAGAATCAAGTTTATCGATGATTCACTTGACCAGGAGGCTCTTGCAGAAATTGCAAAGGGGCAGACCGGCCTTATAGATGCAGACAGCGCCATTCCGGTTGGAGAGATGAAGTCCCCCAACTTTTACCTGACAGGTGATATAAGAGAGAATGTTCGCTACGTTGACGGAAGAAAAAAACAGTACCTCAAGGTTACACTTAAGCTTATCAACATAAGATCACGTGTTACAGAATGGCAGGACGAACAGGAATTTCTGAAGTCTACAAAAACAGACAAGATCAGCTGGTAATTCCTGCTGGTTGATGGAGTATAGTATGAAGAAAATACCGCTGCTGGCAACGGCAATTCTCTTCTCGCTTGTGTTCATTTCCTGCTCTTCAAGGACTTATGAAGAGGCAATGAAGGTGCCCGAGGAGAAGTTCTACAAAGGACAGTATCTTGAAGCTGCAAAGCTTCTTCTTCCAGATGTGAATAAATCGGGTAAGGACCAGCTTTTGTTTATGATGGAATGTGGTCTTATGCTTCACTCGGGGGAGGATTATGAAAAGAGCAACAAGGTTCTTCTTCCGGCGGCCAAGCTTGCACAGTTGATACCGATCAGCGTGACGGATCAGATCTCGTCTTTCCTGACTAGTGATGTTAACTCAGATTATCGTGGAGAGGATTTTGAAAAGGTCCTGGTGCACATGTACCTTGGCATAAATTTTCTCATGCTGAAAAAGTTTGACTCTGCGCGGGTTGAATTTTTAGCAGTGAACAACGAGCTGGCAAAGATCAAAAGCGAGGATGGGTCTCCCAGGTACAAGCAGAATGTTATGGCCAAGTATATGACTGCAATCGCATTTGAGATTAATGGGGAACTTAACCGGGACGACAAGGATATCGAATACGCATATATTGAATACAAGCAGATTTATGCTCTCAAGCCCGATCTTGCCATGGTTAAGGATGATCTTCTTCGTGTTTCAAAAAGGCTCGGCTACGAAGATGACTATGAAGAATGGCAGCAAAAATTCGGCAGGGGATACAACGCGTCCGGCAATACCGGGGAACTTGTTACAATTTTTCAGTCCGGGAGAGGCCCTGTCAAGAAATCCCGCGGTTCACTCCTTAAAGACAAGGACATGGGACCGGTTATTAATATCACTCTTAATACAGGCAACTGGGCTGCGGGGGTTACGGTTGCAGCAATACTTGTGACCCTGCAGACTGCTGAGAATCCTATTCCAAAGTTTGTAAAAAGGTCAAACAAGGTGGACAGGATCAAGATTGAGTCAGGGGGCAGGTCCATTAATACTGTCATGCTTGAGGATGTTGAACAGACAGCCATTCAGAATCTGGAGGATGATTACGGAAGACTTTATAAACGGGTTGCTATTTCGATTGCAACCAAGGCGGCTGCTGCAGTAGTTGCAGGAGTAGCGGCCAAAGCTGCTGCAGAACAGATTAAAGACCTGGGGCCATTTGCGTCATTAATTGGTACAGCCGTGGGGGCAGCAACTGGTGCCGCTTTATTTGCCCAGATGAGGCCTGACCTGAGGAGCTGGCATACGCTTCCGGCCAACTTTCAGCTTGGGCGTCTTACGTTGAAATCGGGCAGGCAGAAGGTTAAGTATGTTTTTATCGGCGGTTCGGGAATAATACATACCGTACAAAAAGAGGTTGAAATAAAAAAGGGAGAAAAGACACTGGTCAATATTAGAACACTCTATTAGGTGCGGACTGTAAATAATGACACAAACAGATAAAATAAAAACGGGAGATCAGATGTCTCCCGTTTTTATAAATTGTGATGTCCTTGACCGGCTGCTTCACCCGGTCTGCATACTTACCTCAAAGAGCATGATTGAATATGCCAATGAGCCTTTTTCTGAACTCTTCGATACCAACATAAAAGAAAAAAAATTCGACTGGCCAAACCTTTTCTGCGTAGACTGCAAAAAAACTGTATCCCGTAATTTTGTTGATGCCCTTAACGGAGCATTCACCTCATGCCTTGCCGAGATAAACACCGGGGATGATGATTCATGTACACCCGTGGAAGTTACAATGCAGCCCATAACTGATGCAGGACTGGTGCACTCGGTACTCGTTTTTATCACTCCACTTGAGGATGAGGATGAAACCGTAAGGCCTGATAACGAGGCCAATCTCTGCGATTCAGCTAAAAATTCATACTTTGAGTTTTCACCTTTCCCCATAATGAGATTCGGCAGGGATATGAAGGTGTCTAAGCTAAGCCGATCCTTTGAGGGCACACTTGGATACACCCTTGATGATATGTCCAAAGGTGAATGCCAGACAGTTAATGCGCTGTTCAAGTATGATTCGGAAAAAATAAAGAACAGCATACTTGAAGTTTTCAGGGGGAATATACCTTTCAAGAGATTCGGTGAAATTAAAATCAGAACCAGCAGTGGCGAAGAACGAATAGTAAATATCCAGGCATACCCGGTTTACAAAGACAAGGAGATCCATTCCATTGATCTGATCATGGAGGATATTACGAAACTAAAGGAGCTAAAATCCAGGCTCTCTGCCATGAAAAGACTAAACCTTATAAACGATATAGGACTGGGTTTTATTCATTCAATAAACAATACGATAAATGTTATTCTTAATCAGACGCAGTACCTGCAGATTATTACAGAAAAGAGCAGCGTCTCGGACGGACTTAAACAGATAGAGAATTACGTGCACGAGGTTGTGGAACAGCTTCGCAGGATTCAGGGATTTCTCGAGGAGAGGGGTACTGAGCGCGAGGAGAGGCAGGAACCGCTTGCCAGTATTATAAACGACGCTGTCGAGTTTGTAAGGATACACTTCAAGGTTGATGAAAACAGAAGAAAAAGAAGTATTACTATCGACAATGATTACAGGTACAGCCTGGACGTAAGGACCGATACATTTTTTTTAAGGGAGCTGCTGATATGGGCAATGCTCAAGGTTTCGGTCTATTCGGGTAAAAAAAGTATTATGCAGGTAAGGTTTGTACGGGGCAACCTGCATTACATCACAGTATCGATTGACAGGGCAAAAGGTGCAGATTCTGAAAATATTATTCCCTATACCATAGACAGCTTTTCTCCTTCAGAGATAAGAAGCGCCGCTGATAAATTCAACATCAAGGTAATTGAGGAGGAGTCTCCAGAGCAGTATTCTGTAAGGATTGTTTTTCCACAAAGGATGGTTCTTGAGAAAACCGTGGTCAGTAGTGAAGACAGTTTTGGCAGCATAGAGGACAGGAATATAATGATTGTCGAGGATGAAACAGCTTTGCAGACAATACTGGGTAACCTCTTTGAGCGAATGGGGAACAGGGTTTTTATAGCAGAAAATGGAATAGATGCCTTTGATGAATTTAAAAAGAATCATTATGATATAGTAATTACTGACTATGATGTTTCCGGGCTTAGCGGCATCGAGCTTGCGGCCAGGGTCAAAGAGATCAACGAGGATTCGCTTACCATACTTCTTTCGGGATGGAGCCTGGGCGACATAAAAGGATACAGGGGATTTATCGACCTTTTTCTGGCAAAGCCATTCAGCATTGACGACCTGATACACGGCATAGCATCTCTCGAATCTGCGAAGAATTCCTAAGGAATTTTTTAACCTGCGCGAAACGGCTGCTCTCCCGGCTGGCTACATATTATGTTCAAGAACAGGGTGGCTGTAAAAAATGAAAAAGTTATTCATGGTTATTCTTGTTGCAGCAATGCAGGCGTTTGCATGCGGCCCTGAAACTGTCCGGGCATTCGGCCCTTCGGGGAGTTACGATGTGCAGGTGTACATGGGATCAACCGGAATTATACGCACAGAATACTGTAATATCTCTCTCATGAATATCGATAGTGACGGATGGAAATATCTTGCCGGTACTGAAACTTTCAGGGGCAGGGGCAGCGGTTTTCCGTCTAATCTTTCTTTCTGTATTATACTGGTGAATACCTGGGACAGGCCACTGCAGATCAGCAGGGTCG
>JAAYBQ010000058.1 GCA_012730035.1 Spirochaetota bacterium | reverse complement strand
TGCATGAGGGCCATGCATGCCCGGGAAGCAGGGAGCCCTGCGGGGGCTTTCCGGATCCTCCCGGGGATAAGCAGAGAGAAGAGTGGTATGATAGCTGTAATGGCAGGTGAACATTGAAAAGAGCTGTTAGTGGAATTTTTTTGCTGCTGCTGGTGCTTAACGGCCCGGCGCATATCCCTGCGCAGGATAATGCTTTATACGACTGGAGCGATTCTCTTAGGCAGTTTGAAACTGTATCGTCGCTTATACTTGAGAATCCGGTTTCACCTGAACTTAAAGAATATACCCGACTTGTTATTCTGCTTATGCCCGCAGTGGGCAGAAACAGCGTGTACAGGCTGCTCGATGCTGCGCTTAAACAGCTGGAGGATGCGGGCGCAACCGGTTCGGCTTCGTGGCTTATACTTGCTTCTGCGGTTATTGAAGCGGGTTATCCTGAACGTCTTAAGGATTCAGGAGCCTTCCCCGCATACTGGCACCTTTCAGGCACATGGAACAGGTACGGCGAAGCCGATATGGATTATCCTTTTAAGCCTGAACTGTCTAATGACTGGAAAAAGCTGAAGGTAAAAAGAATTCCCGCAGGTAGTAATGGATTCTACCCATGTTCAATGGTATCGGGCGGTTCGGGCATAATCTATGCGCGGTGCACGTTCAGCGTGAACAGCGGGATCAGGATTGCCGTGCTCTCTGATGCGGGGTGCAGAATATTTATAAATGGCAAAGATTACGGCATGTGCCGCGGGTTTTCAGGCCGGTACTCTGCAGCTTTCAGGCTGACCGGCTCGCAGGGATACTCGGTAATGCTCAAGTTCATGGCTGACGGCAATTCCATGCCGGCAGCATCTGTGTTTGTTGCGGGTGAAAAAGGCAGCCTGCCGGGATTCAGGTTAACTGAAAGCGCGAGGATGACTCCTGCCACCGTGGAGGATCTTCTTATAGATTACAAGGGGGCGATCTCCGCCGATGGGGGTGAGGATCTTTTATCAGTCAGCCAGCTTGTGTCGGATTCTGATTATCACGCGGCGCTCGATCTCTGCGAAGACCTGGTCAAAAAGAATCCGCGCAACTATTTTATATACAGGGAATACCTCTCTCTGCTCGACTCAATGCAGAGGGACAGCGAATTTCTGCGTACCTATGAATCATTCATCAATACTTTCCCTGAATCGGACATTGGCCCGTACTGGCTAGCCGGTTACTACAGTACGCGAGACAGGTTAAAATTTACAGAGTCCATGGCCGCTTCAGACCCGTTTTATGCGCAGTATTATATTGTGTCAAATTACATCCATGCTGTTGCAGCCTCTGGTGATCCTGACAGGGCTGTTAGTGAAGCTGAAAGATTTATAAGATCCATGCCTGAAAAATATCTTGCCATTGCGGGCATATACTCTGCATCGGGAAGGCGCGAGGATATGCGGAAGGTTCTGGTTCGTGGCGCCGCAGAGACCGGTGACGCGCGTATCTTCTACATGCTGGGATGCGCTGACGAGGCTGCGGGGCTTGACCCGGTTATTTACTGGAGCAAGTCCCTTGAGTCCATTGATCTTTTTTGCGAAGCTTCGGACATGATCGATTTTTATGAAAACTCGAATCCGGGTACAAATATCTATTACACCGGAAATTATTCAGTGGTGCGCGAGGAGTTCAGGAACAACGGAATAAGGCGAAGGATAAAGATGCGCATATTTGAGTCTGGAAAGGTCTATGTTCAATTTGAAGATTTTATCCCCGCAGCAATTATACAGGATGGCGGAGGTAATTCCTTCAATTTTCTTTTCCCTGCCATCAAAGATGTGCGCCTGCTTTATGTTTTAAGGATAAACGATCTGCTCACTGAGCCTGCAGAGTATAAAGAATTCAGGGAGGGCAGGAGGTCTGGTATCGAGATAAAAAATTGCGCAGACTGCAAATACGCTGTTGTTAAATATTCATACTGCTTTGAGAGTACTGGAAGAGTGGAAAAGTTCATCGCCTCACTACCTGCTGTGATGAAGGATGAATTCGTTGAGGATTTGCGCATAAGCGCGATCTATACAGGCACGGGAAAACCGGCGCTTTTTGTAAACAACAGGGTTGTTAAGGGCCGCGAAAGAATCAATGAAAGTATTTTTTCATGGAACGATACATTCAGCAGGCCGGTGGGCGAAACTCTTGCGATAAGCATAAGCAGGTGGAGCAGTCCCGCTGATTTCGCATCGTGGTATGCGGGGATTGCATCTATACGCAGCCGTTTCAGCGATAACACGCCTTTTGCGTTTCCTGAATATGCCGATACGGCTTCGGCTCTGGGCTACGTCAGGCGTGAAGTGCTGACGCGGCCGGGAGATTATGATAGTACCGGGCTTGTTCCGCGTGCACCCGATTTTGTCATGCGGCTTGAGTCCGCATCAGCTGTTGAAAAGGCTTTTCTTGCGCTGGCAATGCTTGACCGGGCGGGGATAAGGGGGAACATAGCCTTTGGACTTTCAGCTGACGGTTTATCGATAGATGAAAACGAGGTGCTTATATATGTGAGTGTGAATGAACAGGAATGGTTCTGGCTCCCTGTTTCGGGAAACCTGTCCGCCAGGGACACGGAGAGCGAAAGAAGGGCTGTTGTTGTACAGGGGAACGGCGGCCGCATAATGTCTGTTCAGACTGACCGCGTTATTAAAGAATAAAGGGTACCTTTATTCCCGGTACCCCCGTTTATTTAGCCAGTTTAGCCTTGAGTTCCTTTTTTTTACGTTTAATCCTTCTTTTGGCCCTTTTGCGTTTAATTCTCGCCTTGTACTGTATACCCACTGAAACATCCTCCGAAATTGATATTAATTCAACTTATAAAACCGTATAGCTCTTTGTCAATTATTAATAAGTCCGTTAAAAGCTGTTCAGCCCCTGCTATTTTGTTTCGTTAACCACCCATCTTAGAAAATCCGGGTTTCCTCCAATTACCTGCAGTGCAACAACGCAGGGGCACTTGTAACTGTGCAGCGCCTTGACGTTTTCAGTCAACTCGTCAATCAAAGCCTGCTTTGTTTTAGCGATCAGCACAACTTCTTCACCGGTTTCGATTTTACCCTCCCAGTGGTATATGGACTTCATACCCTCTATAATGTTCACGCAGGCGGCAAGTTTGCGCGACACAAGGTTCCTGCCGATAATCTCCGCCTCTTCAACTGAACTGGCAGTTATATAAACAAAGCTGACAGACATAGATGCCCTCCTTGATAGATGGAGCATAATTCTTTGGTATTAATATATATTAAATGCGTAATCATGGAATAGCAACTTAAATTGTCCGGTAATATTAAAAAGATTTGCCACAACGATAATACGTTTTTTGTCGTCAGTAAAAATCCTGCTTTCCCGATTTTTGTTTGATAAATATTATAAGCTCTGTATAATGGGCAGATAATTTACCGGAGGTTGGGATGCGGCTTAACAATGAGGCTAAGGTCGGTATTGTAATTGTTGTAAGTTTTACGTTATTTATTGCCATAATTGCACTGCTTGCCCAGATAAGTGTTTCCCGTTCAGGCTATAAGCTTGGAATTTATTTCGGTTTTTTAAATGACCTCAAGGTGGGCGCGCCGGTGAATATCGCCGGAGGTATCAAGATCGGCCAGGTAACGGATATCCGTCAATCTGGCGAGAAGACTGAAGTAACAGTATGGATTGACAACAGGTACAGGCTTATCAGGAACACCAAGTTCGCGATCTTTACCCAGGGAATGATAGGGAGCAAGTATATAAATGTTTTTGTCCCGCCGTCTACAGTCGTTGACGACTTTTTAAAAGATGGCGACAGAATCTACGGGATTGACCCTGCGAGTTTTGACCAGATGATGCTTGTGTTCCAGGGATTTATGCAGGACAAGAACGGCGGAGAAATTCTGGCCGATATTTTTCTTAATTCAAAGGAATTTGTTGAAAACCTTAATTCAATTTCCAGGGAGAACAGGTACGATATCCGCAATTCCGTACTCTCTGCAAAGGCATCCATAGTCCTGTTCTCGCAGCAGATTAAAATATTCATGGACCAGCTTAACCGCTTTACGGCAAACATGTCCGACCTTTCGGAAAAGAACAAGGAGGACATAAGCATTACAATCCGCAACCTTTCTGAGATATCAAGCAGCCTTAACAAGATGGTACAGCGACTTGAACAGGGCAGGGGCACACTGGGCAAGCTGCTCACTGATGAAGAGGTCTACTACAACATCAAGGATGCTTCACAGTCAGCCAAATCGCTATTTAACAAGCTTGAACAGGATCCTTCTAAACTATTCTTTAAACAGAAGCAGTAACCATGGCTAAAAACAGGAATTATTTTGTATGCAGCGCGTGCGGAACCGACTATTCCAAGTGGAACGGTAAATGCGAGTCATGCGGTGAATGGAACACCATTGTCGAAAGAACAGAAGAGCAGAAGCACAAAAAGTCAGCAGCCTCGGCAATGCTTCTTAGCGCCGTAGAGATGAAGGACCTTTCCCGCAGAATGACCGGCATAGGTGAGTTTGACCTTGTCTGCGGCGGCGGGATAGTGCCCGGGTCTGTCATACTGCTTGGGGGCGAGCCGGGCATAGGGAAGTCAACTCTTGCGCTTCAGGTCTCTGAACGTATGGGGTCTCTCTACATTTCGGGCGAGGAATCACCCGTGCAGATAAGGCAGCGCGCCGAACGACTTGGAATTAATCTTTCGGGCATGCACATCTCGGTTGACAATGATGTTGATGATATTATATCCCTTGCACAAAAGCTTAAGCCGGGCTGCCTTATTGTAGATTCCATACAGACCGTATATAACGCGGACATTCCCGGTATAACAGGTTCAGTAAGCCAGGTGCGCGAATCGGCTTCGCGGCTTGCGGACTTTGCAAAGAAGAGCCACATTCCGGTTGTACTTATAGGCCACATAACAAAAGATGGAAGCATTGCAGGTCCCAAGCTTCTTGAGCATATTGTTGACACGGTGCTCTACTTCGAGGGTGATTTTGCACGTGACTTCAGGGTGCTGCGTGCATTCAAGAACAGGTACGGTTCTGTTAATGAACTTGGTCTCTTCAGCATGACGCAGTCTGGACTTCATGAGGTGAAGGACAAGAACAGGATATTCCTTAATCCGTTCAGGTCGGTCTCTCCGGGGAACGCGGTGTCGGCCGCCATTGAAGGGAGCAGGACGATACTTTTTGAAGTGCAGTCACTTGTAACATTTTCAAGTTTTTCCAATCCCAGGAGGATGGCTGACGGCTTTGACCTTAACCGGCTGCTTATAATAAGCGCGGTTCTTGAAAAACATGCGGGCCTTAAACTGAACACCTTCGATATTTTCATAAATGTTTCAGGGGGTTTTAACATTAACGAAACCGCAGCGGATCTTGCGGTGGCAATGGCTGTTGCGTCAAGCCTTAAGGAGAAGCCCATTGACGAAGGTGCAGGTTTTATGGCCGAGATTTCATTGAGCGGCGAGTTGCGGCCCGTTTCACAGGTGGAAAAAAGGCTGCAGGAATTCAGATATTCAGGTTTCAGCAGAATCTACATGTCGCAGGGAGACCTTGACAGGGTCAAATCCACCGGATTTGAGGGGGAATTAATCGGGCTTAAAACCGTGCGGGATGCCATGAATATGGTTTTTTAACAGGGAAAAATAGTTGATAATATCATATATATTCATATAATTGTACAGTAACGGGTTACATGGGATTTTACTGAGTAATTAGTGCAGAAAAGTCTCTCTGCCGTAGCCGCACTGGCTGATTTCCACTGTTTTTGTAAAATCAGGATTTCCGCTTTTGCGGGTTTTTTCAAAGGGCATAATGGTTTTACAGGTTCATTCAGCCTGTTTATTATTATTCCGGATGTACCGATAGTAAAAATAAGTAAATAAGAGAAAGTGAAGACTATGAAGTTCAGGATAAAAAACTACCAGAGCAGAATTTCAGGGAAGCTTTATGAAAGCTACAACCTCTTCCTGAAGAAAAGGGACAGGGCCTGGAAAAGGTTCCTTGAAAAGGGGCACGAAAAGATGACAGTGATGTTCATCCCCCATAACGAAAAGAAGATCTTTAATTTCCAGATATCCAAATTTATAATACTATTTTTTATCACACTATTTCTCATCGGTATAGTTACCTCTTCGTACGCGGTTATTAAAAACCGGGAGATGAAAAACCGGGAGAGGGAACTGCTCATGTCTTACAATGACATACGCGCAGACCTTATACGGTATGAGCGGCTGACCAATGAAATAACAGATATAATGGATGACATAAAACCCGAGATTGAGGAACTTTACCAGCTTGCAGCAGACACAGAAGAGGCGGGAGACATCTGGGGTCGCAGCGATTATGACCAGGAGACACTTGACGAGCTGAACAAAAAGAAAAGAATAATCCCCGACGAAATTTTTGCTATAAAAGATGTACAGCGCGACCTTTTAAATACCACCAGCACTATCAAGACCATAAAGAATTTTATTAACGTGCGAAGCAAGGTTACAGAGGACATGCCCTCGATTATCCCTAACCCCGGGCACATATCATCGCTGTTCGGCTGGAGGCGTTCCCCCTTTGGACACGGGAGGGATTTTCATACGGGTATTGACATCGCAGCCTCTGCGGGCACAACAATAAGGGCAACAGCACCGGGAGTTGTGGTATCTGCAGACTTCAGCGGCGGTTACGGCAACTGCGTTAGGATTCAGCACAAGTTCGGCTACCAGACTATTTACGGGCACATGAGCAGGTTTGAAGTTTATAAAGGTAAAAAGGTGAACAAGGGGGACAGGATCGGCTACGTTGGCATGACAGGCAATACAACAGGTAACCACTGCCACTACGAGATCAGGCTGGGCAACATACCTATTAATCCATACCCGTACATGAGCAGGATGTGGTAACAGTTCCTGCGTGCTGCGGCTGTAAAGGTTATGACCCCCGCATGTGGAATGCAACCGGACCGGCCGGGCAATGTTTAAACGCTACACAATCCATCTGGCCGCATCATTCGCCCTGCTCTCCGGAATTCTTTTAACAGCATCCGGCGAGGGGCAACTCTATTCTGAAAAACTGTCAGCTCTTTTCGGTAAAATCAACCGTACACCAGGTGCGCGCGCGGTAGTTGACCTGTCGCAGCTAAACTCTGCCGGCAGGGATCCCCTTGAGTACAGAGAAAGTGACTGGTCGGAGTTTGTTATTGATCCATCCTACGTCGATATGGTTGCAGGCAGGGAGGGACTTTACAGTGACGGGAACATAAAAATAGACACCTACGGTGCTGTTAAATTTAATTTCAGTTATGGTGATTCATTCTTTACCGATGACAGGTACAGGCAGTTCGATGAGGACAGGCCGAGATCAAAAGTTATAGGCGGCGGATTTTTTCCTGAGCAGCTTATACAGCTACACGTTGAAGGCGGGACCGGTGAGAGGATCAGGGTCTTTATTGACCATGACAGTTCACGCGAAGACAACACATACATGATGCAGTACAGGGCTGTATCCGACCGGGAGATACTGCGAGAAATTAACGCGGGGCAGATTGACATAAAGTTCAGCGACTCCAGGTATGCTGTCTATGACAACACCGATGCCAAGGGCATGGGAGTGGATTTTACCGTAAAGAAGGATAAACTGAAAGTAAAGGCTTTCGGCAGTATTGCCCGGGGCGAAACTGCCGTTGAGTATTTCAGGGGAAACACCAGCAGCGGCAGCACAAGGCTTGCCGAGTACCAGTACATGCGGAATACCTATTACCAGCTTGAGCCCTTTATCCGTTATGATAATGTTTCATCTGCCCCTGCCGGCGGGACTGCATACTCGACCGTGGCAATGACATCTGCCCCTGCAGACCCGCTAAATTATACTCCTTATCCAGTCAACATATCACCGGAAGGTTTTGCCCTTTACATTGATGACCGCAACCAGTATAACAATAACAACGCGATACAGCTGTCGACGGACGGCGGATACTACACGCGCATGGTAAGCGGCACTGACTATTCAATTAATTACACAACAGGTGTTATCCGGATACTCAGGTCTATGCCGGACGATTCCCGCATACTTGCAGTTTACAGCAGAATTGGCGGGACCCTTGATCCGTGCGCATTTGTTAACGCTGATTTTGCAGGCAGGATCTGCGTGTTTATTAAATATGGTACCACTATAAATGAGGACACTGACGCAAAGGACCAGGTTCATAACGCGACCGAGTCCGACAGAAACGGCGACGGCAGGGTAAACCTGGATGTTTATGAGATCCGTTCTTTTTACAATATCGGGATAAGGCAGCTTGTGTCTGGTTCGGTAATGCTCGGGTTTTATGAAGAGAACAGTTCCATGGAGGAGGATGAGGTTGCCGGGCTCGGGAGGTTCAGGATCGACGCTACTGAGGGGACAGTAGGTTTTTACACGCGCGAACCTTTCAGGCCTCTGCTGGGCTCTGACCGTGCGGCGCGTATATACTCCGAGATCAGGCAGCAGGACCTTTATGTATGGTCCCGCTATGCGATTGATGCATCTTACAGGGCAGAGGCAAGAAGTTTTCAACTGGAACACGGCAACATAATTGAAAACAGTCTCAGGGTAAAAATAAACGGCGGAGTGCTTAATACTTCAAGGTACAGGGCTGACTATTTTACCGGCATGCTGACCTTTGTCGATCCGTCTAATCCTCTTATAGGGCCTGACACATTGATAGAGGTAAAATATGAGTTTCTTCCATACGGGGGGCGCTCTGATAATTTAATCGCCGGTGCAAGGGCCGACTACCAGCTTGGCAGGGATATAAGGCTCGGAGGAAGCTTTCTTGTCTCACGGAGCGGAGAGAGGCAGACCATACCTGAAATCGGTACCGAGACAGACCAGACACTGCTGTACGAAGGGGATGTTTCCCTGAACCTTCCGGGGGGCAGAATCGCAGATTTCTGGAACCTCATTACCGGCAGCAGTATAAACTCCGCGCCATTTGAATTTTCAGCATACGGCGAATATGCCGGCAGTTACACAGACATAAACACTTTCGGCATGGCGCTCATTGACAACATGGAGTCTTCCGATGAAACAATTATCGTATCCATGTCCGAAAAGGACTGGATGCTCTCTTCAATGCCCGGGTCACTCGGCCAGGCAGACAGGGGCCTGCTCTATTACAGGTTCTACCGTGATCCGTCTTCACCTGAAACGCTCAGAGGTGAATCCTTTACCCCTTATAATATAGCATACGCGGTCAAACCAGGCCCCTACAACATTGCAACCGGTCATGTGCGCGACAGCATAACAGAGGTCGAATCACAGCGTTCACTTGTCATGGATTACGATTTCAGTTCCGGTACATGCGTCTCCATTGTTACAAGAAAGTTCAGCGAAACACCCGTTGACCTGACTGGAATGCAGTACATCGAGGTATGGGTCAGGCTCGAGGGAACAGGTTCAGTTGACCTTTACCTTGACGCGGGCAGGGTAAACGAGGACTCGGACGGTGACGGAGTTCTGGACAAAGAGGACAGCAACGGTAACGGCTACATTGACTCCGATCCCGGAAGCGGGTATTCCGAGGACAGGGGCTATTCATTTGACGGCAATAATCCCACAGTAGTGGGCTCAGGTCCGGGCCTTAACAGTTCAACAAAGGGTGATGGCGTACTGAACACCGAGGATCTTGATTCGAGCGGTACACTTGACACTGCCACAAGCGTGGCAGCTATAAGTCTTGGCAATGTTCCAGCAGCTGCAGGTGTATGGCAGAAGATAAGAGTTTATGTCGATTACAGTTCACTTCCGCCAGATCAGGTTGAGGCTCTCAGAAGCGTCACATCGTTAAGGCTTTACGCAAGGCAGAACACGGGCAGTACGGGCAGACTTTTTATAGACAGCCTTAAACTTGTAACCTCCAGGTGGAAAAATCCTGAACTGGACGGCATGCTTATTGACGACCCTGGGTTGCTCAAGGTTACACTT
Organism: Spirochaetota bacterium; assembly: GCA_012730035.1. Lineage (GTDB taxonomy): Bacteria > Spirochaetota > UBA4802 > UBA4802 > UBA5550 > JAAYBQ01. The sequence continues at coordinate 4,888 of JAAYBQ010000058.1, read as the reverse complement.
GTCAGTTCAATCAATGACACCGACTATTACGACAATTCATTTATGCGCCTGCACCCGGGGCTTTATGAATCTCTCTATGGCGGAGACAGGGATGACTTTGATAATACCAGTGAGTCAGCGCTGCAGGTTGATTATAATATAAGCACCGGATCGGGTGTTTCGATAACCCGGACTTTTTCGCGTGCTATTGACATAAGCAATTATTCAACTCTGAACCTGTGGATCAATGCGCGGACATTTCCGGCCGGGAGCGAGATAGGTATAATAATCGGTTCTTCTGATTATGACTACGCGGAGTACCGGTTTGTACCGTTGTACAGCCAGTTATGGGAGCAGAAAAGTCTCAGGCTTAAAGGTGATTCAAGCGGAAGTATTGAAAAGTCATCGGTTAACGGAAGCCCCGATTATAAAAGGATCAGGTACATAAAGCTGGCGGTTTACGGCACAGGTACGGCGGGCACGTTATGGCTTAATGAAATCTACGTCACGGAACCGCAGGCTGTTAAAGGAAGCGCGCAGTGGTATGAGTGCATGCTGAAAATGACCAGTCCTCTTGCAAGGACATCATCAGGGGTGCCCGTACTTTCTGATATGCTGGTACGTTACACGTACAAGGGGCATTCATCGGATTTTCACAGCGTGAACATGACTACAAAAGATATAAGCGGGGATTATCACGAGGTCTCGACATCGGCAAAGGTTCTGCCTAACTGGACTGCCGACATCAGCTATTCCCGTGAGCGGACTGAAACAGACAGCCTTAACACAGAAGTGGAGGAAGAGAGAAGAGGATTTTTCGGCAGGGATCTTATTTCGCTCAACTCTGTGTTCAGGTCCACTGGGGGCATTGTGCCCGATATATCATTTTCATATACGGCAAACGGTACGGGTAACCGGCGCGAACTTGCAGTAACCGGCAACAGTTACAGCGAGGATAAACAGAGCACCGTTCATACACCTGTTATACTTTACCGCCAGAGGTTCGACAGTTTTCTTTTCGGAAAACTTAACGCCGATGCAGGTATAAGCATGGTTTTTTCCGAGTCGAGTGTCGACAGAGATTCAAAGGTTCTGCCCGACAGTCTCCTTGCAGGCTATGTTTCCCTGAGCGATTCCGAAAAAAAACAGAAGTCCGTTGCCACAGTCAAACTGGACTATTCCAATGAATATTTTTTTTTAAGGCACTCATCAGAGTTTATCTCTGAAGAAGTTGTAGAGGCCGGCGGAGGGGACACTTTCGGCCACGAGGGGATAAATGGTGCTTTTACAGGAAATTTTCACCTGCCCTTTGTTTCCACCAGAGACATGAAGTTCATAGAGCGTGGCAGGGGCGCAAGCCTTGTGGCGGGCATAACATGGTCCGACTATTTCAGGCCGGAATATTCAGTGTCAATGAATTACAGGGAGAATGCATTCAGCGATTACACGTCCCCAGTTGCAGATTTTACCAGGTCAAGGAATGCAAGGTCATACATGTCCAGCGAGATAAAAATTCCCGTACTGCTAAAAAAAATCCCCATGTTCAAAAATGTACGCAACCTTCAGTTTAACTACCTGCGTTCAATAGCACTGGATGAGTCGCATGTACCTTATGAAGGTGAAGGTCATGATTCACTCTCTGAAGAGTACGGAATTTCAAGGGTCCTGTCAGGTGTCGGGCCCGATGCGTTCAACCTTTTGGCTTCATATCCCGGCTGCTATTTCTCAGGCAGGGGGAACGCGGGCAGGGGCCGGGACTTTGTGTATTCTTCTATGAACAGAGGACTTGCCGATAACGGGGGAGAAACTGCAGAATACAACAACGCGTTACGACTTACGGATAAATTCACTGCTCTCTTTTCGGTTGGGGGCGATCCCGTTGATTTTTCACTCACTGCCAGTATGTCACAGATATGTGAAAGAAAAAATATCTCCGGAATACCTGGTCAGGTGCTTACAGCAGGCTGCGGCCTTTCGCTTGAATTCAACCTGATGAAAATATTTGACTTCTGGTTTTTCAGGGAGAACAGGGACGGCCTGCCTTATCATGCCTCTGTCATGCAGACCGGAGTTGACCTTGCCATGAGTGACCTTGTTACCTTTAATATCCGGGAGACCTCGGCATCCCCCTTTACCGGCATCACTTTCAAAATGGACAGGTCAAGCCTGGCCTTCAGGAGCCAGATAGATTTCAGGGAACGAAGAGACCATGGATTTATCAGCACATCACTGCAGCCCGGAGAAAGAGACTATATATATCTTCAGAATATTGAGGGGAACAACAGTTTTATGGAACAGGAGAGCGGTATTGTTTTTTCCATGCAGTATGAAACCAGTGTGCAGTGGATCTATGATTTTTTTTCAAAATTCTATAATCTTTCAGGTCTGCCGGTATTCAACCTGACCTACAGGCTCGAGATTGACAGGTACGATTATGTAAACTCCGTGTCGCCGGAACCATACGACCTTCATTATATTGAAAGCAGCCTGACCCTCGATCTGCACAGGAATATACGTGGCGGGCTTTCGGCAAGAGGCGCTCTTGAAAAATACAGGAACAGAGATACTGAGGCTGTAACAAGGGAGGTGATGTCGTACGAGATATCAGGGAATATATCACTTGTTTTTTAAAAATGAAGATATCTTATCCATGGCCCACGCAGAGAGCTTTTTGATTTCGTAGAGGTAGAGCCCGTCACGGGCATCTTTTATTCTTTTCAACGTGGCCGATTCCGCCACTTTCCAGAGCAGGTCCTTCTCCCGGCATGAATTCAGGTAGCCGAGCTTTACCTGGTATGCGCCTTTGTATCGGCGCCCTCCTCCCATTGGTGTTATGCGCTTTATTAGCCTGTTCAGGTCAAGGGTATCCATTTTAGTTCTGAATGATACATCGATAAAAAGGTCGTCCCGTTTTTTATCCTCCACAAGGGCATATACTGCAACAGTCCTGTGACCCGTATTTTTTAAAAGCAGGTCCGCGGTAATTGCAATTGAATCACGGTGCTCAATGTCGATGAATCCGGTGCCGTATATGCCCCAGTCTTTATATACAAGAGTGTTTTCCAGGGCCCTGCGGTAAAGTCTCATTGTTGCAGGAGAAAGAGGGATCCCTTCAATTTTGCTTATAACGTCCATGTCGGCGTATTCTGCAAGGTAGCGCAAAGCCTCTATGTCTATAACTGATGTGTGATGAAAATCATCAGTATCGGTCTGTATTCCGAACATAAGTGCCGTTGCCATTGAACGCATCTCGTCTTTGCTGAATTCAGTGTCAGCCTGTCTGAGTATGTGTGCTACAAGGGAGCTTGTCGATCCCGAGTCCGGACGCACAAGTGAGAAATCCGAATCTGTAACTGTGCAGTCCGGCTCATGGTGGTCTATATGAGCGGCGCAGGGCAGCTTTTCGGTGATCCCGTTAATAATGTTCGACTGAAAGTCTGTTATTATGTATGCATCAAATTTTCCGGGATCAGCTTTTATACCGGTTTTAAGGGGGATGTCAAGGGATCGCACCAAAGCCCTGTTCTGTGACAGTGAAATTTTTTTAGGACTTATTATCTCGGATTCAATGTGCAGCTTTGACAGAATAATTTTAATTGCATGCGAAGATGCAATTGCATCAGGGTCGGGAGAACCCTGTATGTATAACAGGATGCGCCTGTATTTTTTAACAGCCGGAGTAAAGGCCGCGTAGAGTCCGTCAGTCATCTGCCTTTACCTTTTTAATGATGACAAGCGATATGTCATTCAGCTGGGTATTGTCGCCGGTGAATATTCTGTATGCGGCATAAATTTCCCGAGTGAGTACTGCGGGTGTTTCACGCCAGTGCCTGCGTATTGTTTCATGGAATGTTTCAACAGGGAAGGTCTCGCCCGAACTGTTACATGATGAAAAGAGTCCATCAGAATAGAGAATGGCTATTGAATTCTCCCTTATCCTTCCCGATGTAAGAGAGTACCTGTGATGCATATCTATTCCCAGCGGTATGCCCGCCGTTTCAATTGAAGAGAATGCGTCTTTGTCGTGATCGTAGAGAACCATCGCGTTAAAGGATGCGCTGGCATACAAAAAATTGCCGTCAGATGAAATAATCACTGAACAGCACCTGGTATAATTACCGGTTATGCGGGATGTGCACAGAACCTGGTTCATGGTATTCAGCATTTTTTCGGGAAAACTGAATGTCGCGGGCCTTGAGTGAAGCATGGAATAGAGCTGCAGCCCCATCATAGCCGAATCTATGCCTGAATATGACAGGTCAGCCATGAACACTGCGGACTTGTCCCTTCCGAGTCTGACAGAATCAAAATAATCACCGCCGGTATCCGAGTTGTTAATGTAAAGAGAACCCATCCTGATTCCCTTAATCGTATCGAGTTCGGATGGAATTATTCTTTTCTTAACAGTTCTTACTACAAGGCGGTCATGCTCCGAGACCTGTTCCTCTGTGACCTCGTCAAGTATGATTCCGGTTATGAGCAGTGACTGCAGTTTAACTCTGTATATTTCAAGCGCGTTCAGTATGTCGCGGTTATATGGCCTGCCCCCTTTGCGTTTGCCAATAAGCAGAAAGCCTATAATGGTATCGGCCATGTTCATGAATGGCATTGAGATATCGATGCCGTTATCATCAAGAAATTTTAATACATCTGGATGTATATTGTTAAGGCCCAAATCTATCATAAGGTCGCTTCTTTCAAAAACAGTCCGGTAGGCCGAAAAGCATTTTATAACTTCGCTCCCGGAATCGATGAATCCCGGGTTAAGCTCTGGGCCGAATCCGTAGGTGTACGCAAAACCGTTTCTTTTTCTGTCGAATAGAATAAAATACGCAGCCTCGGCACCGATTGCATTTTTAAGTCCCTGGAAATTGTCAGTGGTTATGTTCCTCCAGAAACTGCTCCCTTC
>JAAYBQ010000003.1 GCA_012730035.1 Spirochaetota bacterium | reverse complement strand
TTATGACAACCTCACTAATGTCAGGACCAAAAATGACCTGGGCCAATGGATTAAATTTTTTCTTACGGGAATTATTCAGACCTCAGAAAAAGCTGTTACAACATTAAAAAGCATAGTTGATCTTAAACTGGAAATTGAAGAAAAAAAGATGCCTGAACTTGGAAAAAGATCAAAGTATGGTCGCATTCTTTTTTTAAGTTTATTCTCCAAACCGGTTCTGAATGTTAAAGACGTTCAGGATATCACCGGACTGTCGCCAAAGGCAGCCTACAGCCTAGTCGAATCATTTATTAATAATGGGATACTTAAAGAAACAACCGGGTATCAGCGTAACCGGGTTTTTATCTTTGAAGAATATGTTAAAATGTTCAGGTAACATCTGGAGAGTGTAGAAACAAAAATCTTCACTGCTCATTAACCTTTCTTACTTTTGGTATATCGCCAAAGCGTTCTTCAAAAAGCTTAATGTTGCTTACCAGCAGGTCGCTGAACTCCTTTGCGAACTGCGGAATAAGCAAGGGGCTGTCTCAAAAAAAAACATTTGAGTTAGAATAGTTTCAGAATAGATTAGCCAGGGCTCTTCCGAAGGTCACCCGCCTTCGCGATGACTATCAGGTCGGCCCAGTAAATTTACAGATTCTACCTTATCCCGCGGAAAATAAAGCTCGTGTTCCCCAGCCGAATCTCGTCCCAGTCATGCAGAAGTCTTGGCCTGAGTATCTTTTTTGAATTGAGGTATGTTCCCGTATCAGATATAAGGTCAAACAGATAGTAACCGCCCTGCATTCTTCTAATCCTGGCATGTGTTGCCGATGCGTACCTGTCCTCAACAATCACCGCGTTGGCTTCAGATGCGCCCAGAGTAATCTCGTTCTTTATTACCGGAATTTTTTTGCCCGCTTCGCGGCCGTCCTTCTGGTGCAGCCAGACCTGTGAATACAAAACGTCGGGGACTTCGGCAGGTGCTTCGTCAACATAAGCCTCCTCCCTCACAAGGTCACCCGGCCTTACCGGTGTCGAATAGCCGCTGTAAACCGGGTTGTACTCATTGTTCCCTTTTTCACGCTTCGGCCTGCTCTTTCTGCAAAAATAAAACAGCAGCACAAGCAGCAGAGTAACCAGTGCTGCGACAATGGCATACGCAATGATGTAAAAACCATCGGGAAGCCTGAAATTAAACAGTCCCCTGCGCACCTCAAACTCTGCGGTATCACGGTCTTTAAGGTCACCATATTTAAGTCTTACCTCAAGATTGTGCTTTGCACCGTCCCTTTTAATCCCTGAACTGTAGTCAATTTCGTAAACGCTTTTAATCCTGCTCAATACAGAATTCCAGGCGCATGCAATATCCTTCCGGTTAACGCAAAAATAACGGCCGCCGGTTAATTTCGCTATCCTCCCCAGGTGCGCCGAGGTGCTGCTGTTATCAGAAATAAAGTATATCGGGATCTCCCTGTCCCGCGCAAAACTTATAATATCATCCGAAGTGAGATTACTCCCCTCATCTTTGCCGTCGGTAAAAACAATCACCCCTTTGCGGCTGTCGCCGGCCCTGTCGAGCAGTTCAATTGAATCGTATATACCGTCATAAAGCCTGGTAAATTTTCCGTGACGCTCCACGCTCTTTATGCCCGAATGAAGCTCGGCCCTGTTTGAAGTAAAATTATTCAGCAGCCGTACCGTGTCATTGAACCGGATCAGGGCTATTCTGTCAGATGCGTCAGTGGCGCCGATAAATTTACCCGCCTCGGACTTGATCCGCTCAAGGAACCTTGCGCTTATGCTCCTGCTTGAATCAATTGCTATTACAACATGAAGTAAATCATCGGGCCTTGAGACATCTTTAACCCTGTAGTTTACCCTGTAGCCATCCTCGTAAACAATAATATTCTCTTCATCGATTCCGGCAACACCCCTGTTTTCAGGGTTTACAACATTGACCGTAAATTTTACCCGCGGAAATTTAGATTCGGCATCAATCCCTGTAATGCTTATAAATGGCCCGGCAAAGGCGGGCATCAGTGTAAGCAGAAATATTATAATTGCAACTGCTGTTCTTTTCATCATTCCATTCACGGTTTTATTCTGTTTGCTGATTTTTAAGGCAGCAAAGAAGTCTAACATAAGTATCGGCACACGGTTTGTTTCAATATACCAAAAAAGCCGGGGCAGATTCCACCATTATTTATTTGCAGGTTCAAAAATAGACCTTTTATTTTTCTTGACTTAATCCCCTAAGGATTATAACAAAAAACGAATCCAAAAACAGGAGAATTTCACCATGCCCCGCATATCCAGAAAAATCGCACTCCTTTTATCCATGCTTCTTATATTTACCGCCTGCGCAAAGAAGCCTGAAAAAGCAAATTCACCCTCTATTAAAATAGGCATTGAAAAAAGGGGTACCGAAACCGTATATATTGCAGACTTTACCTGCACACTTAAGAATGAAAACGACAGCACCGCATTTTTAAACGCCTCCGGTAAAATAAACATTAAAGACAACAGCGGGAACCTTCTGCTCCCCGTTCCGTTCACAGTAAAAACAATCCTGCCTTTTGAAGCAGGCGTTGTACTTCAGAGAGTGGAACTTAAAGAGAGCGAGGCCGTAGCCCTTATGCAGTTCCTTGACATAAGCCCCGAAAAAATTCTGTCCGGCGAGGATACGGGCGCAAGGCCGCTTGAGGATGTCAACATCGAACTTGCCGGGCTTAAACTTGAAAAAAAAGATATAATCGATCTACTTAAAGGAAAGTGACATGAAAATTAATGATAAAAAAATACTGGTCGCCTTTATTGCAACTCCACTTGCGGCAGCGTTAATAATTGCTGCCGTATCAGCATGGTCGCTTTTCCGTGTTGAACCCGGAGTGGTAAAACTTCTCTCTTCGCCCGACACCCTTAAAGATGCATACCTGGAACTCAGGGAACCGCAGCTCTTTGCCGGATACAAAAACTGGGACAGGGAGGGTAACGGAGTTTTTAACACCATAAGGTTCTTCGACAACCGTGTATTTTACGGCGCGGGCATAAGGCCCGAAGAGAAACCATACCTTGAACTGCTGCTCGAGCGCAGGCATGCCGGCGCGATGCTCGGAGTAAAAACCGCACTGTTCCTGCTGCTTGTTTCAGTCATGGGGGCAGTCGCCCTGGCTGTTGAAGTAAAGGGCTCCGGACAAAAATAAGGGGGGATCTATTTTAATGAAATTCTTGTTCTTTATGCAGGATACAGTAAAAAAAACACTCGGCGTTATACTCATTGTACCGGGAACCTTTCTGTTGTTCATTGCCCTTTTCGGAATCATTGGAGGTGACAAACCTGAAGATTTTAACATAGGGGTCGGGGTCAGCATATTTTCACTCTTCATCATAGTGCCGGGCATACTCCTTTACAGAAAAGGGCTGGCTCTTGCAGGAGAAGAGGCGAAGGTCAGAAAACTTGTTTCCATGCTCCTTACATACAGGCGCATGTCAATACAGGATATGGCCTCTAAACTCGGAGTGACCGAACCGGAAGCCCATAACCTGCTTGCGGTGGCAGTGGACCAGAACCTGGTGAACGGGCACATGGACCGCCCTACAAATGAATTTTTTGTTTCAACATCGGTTAATGATATAAAAAAACTGACACAGTGCCCATACTGCGGCGCCCCGGTAACCCAGGTTTTTCATAAAGACGAAACAGCAAAATGCCCTTCGTGCGGACAGCTTTTCCATTAGAAAAAGCCCTGTTTTACATAAACCTGGAACATTTTGCTAATAATCACCTGTAATTTTCATTTTGACTTTTCTTTACAGATAAATTTATTAACTTTATTCTGACAGGATATTTATACCTGCACTGACGGTTCAAATGATGGATTACCAGAGAATACATATTCGAAATTACACCGGCAACCTGGCGCGAAACCTTTCCGTGCCCGGTATGCGGCGGTACCCCCGATGAAAAAACGCATACTCCTTATAGATGACGAAGCCCCTGTGCGCGAATTCATGAAAAAGATACTTACCCGCGCAGGTTACATTATTTTTACAGCCTCTGACGGACGCGAAGCCATAGAAAAACTGCAAAGCCTCTACGTTGATCTTATTATCCTCGATATGCACATGCCTGTCATGAACGGGCTTGAGTTTCTTAAACTAATACGCGAAAAAAACTACACCAGCAAACCGGTGCTCATGGTCTCGGGAACTCACGACGCAGACCTGCGAATTGAAAGCTACAGGCTCGGCGCGTATGACTTTATAACCAAGCCCGAACAGACCGAGGTCATGCTCAAACGTATCGAAAACGGCATAAAAATCGGCGAAATCATTGACTTCAACGAATACATGAAGGTTGAACTCTTCATGGCCAAAAAACTTCAGAAATATATTTTCCCCGATCCGGATTTTATTTCCAGTCAACTTGATGTTTATTCATGGTCCCTGCCGCTTTCAGACATAGGCGGTGACCTGTATGATTACATCCACTTCAGGAACGACACCATGATCTTCTGCGTGGCCGATGTTTCAGGCCACAGCATTTCCGCTTCGATGTTTACAGCTATTGTAAAGATGGTGTTCCGCAACGCCCTGAAAATCACAGAAGACCCCGGCGAGATACTGACCATAGTAAACCACGAACTCTCGGCCAATCTGCCTGTTGAATCATTTGTAACCATGTTCTGCGGGCTTGTTGACAACAACACCGGCATACTCAAGTATGCAAACGCAGGTCACCCTGCACCATTCATAATAAACAGCAGCAGCATAAACGTCCTGGCCGATACCGATCCTTTCCTCGGCCCCATAAAAGACAGCAGGTACACCACCCATGACACCAGGCTTAACAGCGGAGATATGCTTTTTATATACACAGACGGGCTCGAAGATATAATTGACGAATCTTTTAACCAGTTCAACGTGCGCAGCCTTGTTGAAAAATTAAAAAATATTCAGCCCGGAGACCGCGCGCAGTTCACCGCCCTTACAGGCGAAATATCGGGCGACAGATACATCCGCTCCGACGACTGCACAATAATGATGCTCACAAAAAAATGAAAATACTCGTAGTATCAGATACACACGGCAACACAGACAAACTATCCATGGCCATAAAGTCCTGCGAACCCTTTGATATGCTTATACACTGCGGCGACGGCATAAGAGA
>JAAYBQ010000008.1 GCA_012730035.1 Spirochaetota bacterium | reverse complement strand
GAGGTCGAATGGAACTATGTCCAGCAATAAAGTTTTGATGCCTGCGCTTGCGCAAAGAGCGGCAATACCGCCACCCATGATACCGGATCCGATTACTGCTACTTTCTCGATCCTTCTAGCCATAAAATCCTCCTCTAAAATCTGTTTTTGTACCGGTAGTATTAAGGTTTTACTCACAATAAATGAGCTGCATACGGGAGAGGCATTGTATGCGATCATGACTTCTTCATAAAACCGCTTAATAAGATATAAACCGGCATTTATATTTGATTAAACATTAGAATGAGATTTTGTCATTTATACTATTTGTCAAGATTTTTTCGTTAATTCAAATCGTGGTAAATGTATTAATGTGCCTGTGACTGATTACTCTTTTGTACAAAATTGAATATATGTGTCAAATTTTCAGGAATGATTCAATTTAAGTGTAAAGATCTGATGATATCTTTTATTTATCATAAAGAGTGCATTTAAACCGGGGTAAAACAGTTAGTGCATCTGCCAGTGTCACAGACAGAGTTCTCTTTTTGCCCGGTTTCACTGAAATCTGAAATTTTCATTTTTTTATATCTGCGGGGCTAGAAAAGTTGGCCGGAATATATTGGAAAAATTTTATGCTGTGATATGACATAATACTATTTTTTATTAATTTGTTATTTTCAGGGGGAATACGGAGTCTGCATCCGGAACATATAATCGGTAAGTTTAAAAAAATATTGACAGAAAATATTTAATTGAACATTCAGTTAATTGATCGGGTCTGCCGGTGCGGGAAGTTCCCGGACGAATTGCTGCAGGTGCCTGAAAAGAATATTCAGAAAAGGAGGCCGGGTATGGCAGAAAAATTCTACAGTGAAAAAAATCTCAGGTTTACGCTATATGAAGTTCATTCAGTGGAATCGCTTATTTCACATAAAAGGTTCGGTGAGTACAACAGGGAGAGTTTTGACATGATACTTGATACGGCAAAGAGCATGGCCGTCGATTTTATGTATCCCCTTTTTGCGGAGATGGACAGAAATCCCCCTGAATACACCGGTTCAACAATAAAGGTGAATCCTGCAGTAAGACGGTACATGGAGATGTCAGGTGAAGGGGGATGGATTAATGCAATCTTTTCCGAAGACCAGGGTGGGCAGCAAATGCCGCTCTCGCTTTTTAATGCCTGTATGTTTATATTCGCATCGGCTAATTATTCTTTAAGTGTTTATCCCGGCCTGACCTCGGGAGCTGCGGGGCTTATATACAATTACGGGAACGAAGAGCTGAAAGAGAAGTTCGCAGCAGAGATGGTAACCGGCAGGTGGCAGGGCACTATGGCCCTGACCGAGCCTGAAGCAGGAAGTTCGCTGAGCGACGTGAAGACTTCGGCTGAGCCCGTTCAGGGGAGCGGTTATTACCTGATAAGGGGTCAGAAGACGTTTATTTCTGCAGGTGATCATGACCAGGCGGGTAACATAGTCCACCTTATGCTTGCGCGTATTAAGGGGGCACCTGCGGGAGTTAAGGGGCTCTCACTTTTTGTTGTGCCCAGGTACAGGTATGCCGAAGCAGGGGGCATGGAGTTTAATGACGTGAACTGCGCGGGATGTTACCACAAGATGGGATATCGTGGCGCGCCGATTGCGCAGCTTAGTATGGGAGAGTCGGACGACTGCCGCGGCTATCTGCTTGGTGAACAGAATATGGGCCTGGCCTACATGTTCAGGATGATGAATGAGGCCAGGATAAACGTGGGTCTTGGTGCTGCAGCGATTTCTTCAGCGGCATACTATGCTGCTCTTGAATATACAAAAGAGCGGCTGCAGGGACGCAGCATAACCGAAAAGAATCCTGATAAGCCGCAGGTTGCGATTATAGGGCATGCTGATATAAAACGCATGCTGCTGCAGCAGAGAGCCATAGTTGAAGGTTCCTTGTCGCTGATTGTGTATGCGGGGAAGCTGGTTGACCTTGTCAGTATATCAGAGGGTCAGGAGAAAGAGAAATATGAAATGCTGCTGGATCTGCTCACACCGATAGTCAAGAGTTATCCGTCAGAGATGGGGATTGTGTCAACAAGCCAGGCAATACAGTGCCTTGGCGGTTACGGGTACAGTTCCGAGTTTCCCGTTGAGCAGTACATGAGGGATTCAAGAATCCACCCTATACACGAGGGGACTACGGGGATCCAGGGCATGGACCTGCTGGGAAGAAAAGTCACCATGAACAGAGGCGCTGCAGTTCAGGTTTATGTTGATGAAATAATGAAGTCAGTTGATAAGGCATCATCCCCTGAACTGAAACCCTATGGTGTAAAACTTGAAAATGCAATAAATCTGTGGAAGAAGGTGACCGGCACTCTTGCCGGCGCGGCTGCCCGCGGTAACGTAGAACTTTTTCTGGCCGATGCCACTCTCTACCTTGAGTTTTCCGGTATAATCTGCATAGCATGGCAATGGCTGTTGCAGGGTATTGCCGCAGAGAAAAAGCTTACACAGACAGTATCATCAGAAGAAAGGAATTTTTTAACGGGAAAAATGCTGACCATGCAGTACTTTTATGAATATGAACTGGCAAAAATTGTCAGCCTTGCTGAAATTCTTGAAGGGATGTCTGGACTGACTATAAAGATGCAGCCTGAACATTTTGACGATTAAAAGGAGATTCACATTTACTTCCTGTTGTACATCAGTCCCGGCTGTAACAGGCCGGGACTTTTTTTACAGTCCGGATTGTTGAGTTGATATTTTAAAATGGAATATTAATACTTGACCTGTGCCCCTGTTCACACCATAATAATCAGGCTGTAATACCTGTACCGTAAACCGGCGGCAGAAAAAAATTCCTGAAAATAACGAAGACAAGCATGAAAAAAAGACAGAACGCCGAACTCCGCAAGCCGGACATACTTAAAAACTATTACCAGGTGATACTTGCAGAGGGTGTCGAGGGTGCATCAATAGCAAAAGTTGCCAAGAGGATGAAGATACATCCCAGCCTTATTATCCATTATTTTGTTACAAAGGACAACATGACTGTTGAGCTTGTGGATTATATAAGTAAAATATATAAGCGGCTATTTATGGATCTCAAGATTGAAACCGAAGATCCGGTGATGTGGCTTGACCGTCTTTGTGACATACTGCTCAGCGAGGAGTGGTATAACAATACCGATATATCTGGTGACTTTTCTGTTATTTCGGTAAGCTTCAGGAACAGAAAAATTTTTGCACACCTTAAGCGGATGTACGATGAATTTATCAGTCTTATCACAAGGGAACTTGAACAGATAGCTGCACCCGGTTCGATAAAGATAAATGACCCGGCGGGTAAGGCAAGGCTGGTTGTTTCAATAATTGAAGGTTACAGGCACTTTAAACATTTTTACATTGAGGCGGCCGATTCTGAAGGATACAGGGACGAAATGAAAAATACGATTAAATCGATAATTACAGGATAATGATATGTCAAGGATTAAACTGAAAGAGCTGCCGTCCTATGAGTTTAAGACCAGGCTCCAGGTGCGCATAACAGACATTAACATCGCAAACCATCTTGGCCACGTTGAACTAATAGGGATGATGCACGAGGCGCGTCACCGTTTTTTTACACAGCTTGGTGTTACCGAACTGTGCCTTGGAGCTGAGAATGTGGGGATCGTTATCATTGACCTGGTAACAAATTATCTCCTTGAGGTTTTTGCCGGCGATATTATTGATATTGATCTGCTGATTGATGATATGACAGAAAGGAGCTTCAGGGTATATTACAGGTTAAAGAGAGGCAATGAGATTATTGCCCTTGCAGAGACAGGCATTGCGCCTTTTGTTTACGGCAAAAAGCAGGCAGTTACTGTTCCGGCGACTTTTATTGAAGGGCTTGCATTGTACAGGGGCCGGAATAAGGCCCTTTAACTAATGGCGAGCCGGCCTTTGAATCATGAATGGTTTTCGTAACGCTATTCTTTGAATGTCTTCTGAGAATTTTTTAGAATACTCCTGTCTCCAGATCTTTTCAGTTTCTTTGCATTTGAATGACTGTATCATAATATATAATAACGCGATACGTTAATAATATCAATATTTTTCTTTGAAATGCGGGCAGGACGTATGCCAGAAGTTTTTGTGGAACGCAGTGGAGTAAGAAAAGGTGGAGCGGAGAGGCTCTATTCCCTCCGGCAGAGGCGGAGGGAAAGAAATTCATGAATATCGTTGATTTCTTTAGAGCTGCCCTATTTATACTCTTCAATTTTAAAATCATCAAAAAATACTGTATGCCATGAAGCATTAACAGTAGCATCACAAGTTTCGGATAATCCAGAATCGCTGGTAATTGTAATTGTAGTAGTACCTGCTTTAACACCTGTAACTGTTACAACAAGACCGTTTACTGAGACCGTAGCTACTGCTTCATTATTTGATTCTGCTGTAATTGTGTCATCTGTACCATCAGCTTTTTTTGCTGTTGCTGTAATTGTTTCTGTTGAGTTTGAATCAAAAGTCAGAGTTTCGTTATCAATGGCAAGACTTGGTTGAGGATTGGATGGGTTGCTACTTCCGCCCTCCGCGGGAAAGAGTAAAAAACGAGAACATGACTATCAGTAAGAGCATTGAGAGACAACTCCCTGAACCTTTGATTAAATTAAAAATCTTATTCATTGTAGAACTCCTTAATTATATTTTAAACGCACGCAGATCCGTAAAAACAGGCCGTTATGTTTTATTATACGAACCCCTAAGATAAAATGCAAGACAGATTAGAATCTGGCCAAAAAATGTATTGTCACTTTCTGATCTCCCGATGTCAGAAAGTGACCATGTATAAATTTGAATAAAATGGGGAAGCGTCAGACCCGGCAGGTTATGAACTCTTCATGCCTCGCGGTCAGCCTGCTCTTAAAGATTCCTTCTTAATGGTTATACGCCGCGTGCATGCGGTTTTGAAAAATTTTTCCCTGAAATTACCGGTTTTTTAAAAACAGGCTTAACGACTTTATAACGACTTTGTAACGTCTTTGTAACGTCTTTGTAACGACTTTAAGCCTTGCAGCAGCCCGTAGTCAAATGGTTCCACCCCTGCCTGTAATGTACACGTTTTACCAGAAAAACCTGAAGTTTTTTTGTTGCTACAGAAAGACTTCAATATTAGATAGAAAAAAATATTATAAGGGTGGATCAATGAAGATAGCACTCCCATCAAAGGATAATGTAATAGACAGCCATTTCGGCCATTGCGATCATTTTACGGTTTATACCGTAAATGATAAAAAGGAGATCGTGGCCGAGGAAAAGGTTGCTTCACCTGCAGGCTGCGGGTGCAAGTCGAATATCGCATCAACGCTAGCTCAACTGGGAGTAAAGGTGATGCTTGCGGGAAACATGGGTGACGGAGCTGTTAATGTACTTAAAGTCAACGGCATCCAGGTAATCAGGGGATGTGCAGGTGAGGTCAGGTCCGTGGCCGAGAGGTTCCTTTCGGGCCAGGTGTTCGATTCGGGCATGGGATGCAGCGCCCACGATCATAACTGCGGCAGCCACTGATTACACGCTGCCTGCAGATTGAACGGGGAAAGCGTACTCCCTTTACCAGAGCGGCAGTACGCTTTTATATCTGTAGCTGTTTAAATCCAGCCCAGTATTCCTGCAAAAACAATAAGCATTACAGCATTGACGCCGAAGAGTGAACCGATAAAAATCTTCTGCTTTTTCGGTTCCCAGTCGTAGGCAAAAGTTGCAGCAAGAAAGAATGGCACATATACTGTTATAAAAACCGGGATAGCTCCCCACCATTTATATACCCAGTGGAAGCCCGGAGTGCGCGCCAGAAGTATTTCGAACACAGAGAAGAACGCTGCGTTTACAATTGCGAAGAATACGCGGTTGTTGATTTTTAGTATCTTCATCTTCGGGTCATCGGGAAGAAGCTTGGAAGCTATAAGGCCCGCAATCGCAAACATCATCGATATTTCCCAGCATACACCTACCAGCAGCAGGAACGACGTACCGCCCGGGACAGTCCAGAGGGCGTGTCCTGAAAAGTGCTGGATCAGGGCGTTGATTATCTCGTAGAACCAGTGTACCATGTAGAGGGAGAGTCCTGCAGCAATACCCTTCCAGTTTTTTGCTGAAAATTCATTCGCATAGATGTATGCAACAAATGCCAGTAGTGCTATAAAGTACCACTGGAATGTATCAAGGTTCCGTAAAATGCCGAGCGCCTGTTGAGTAAGTTCGGGATGGTTCATGGTCTCCTCCTGTAGATGGTATATTTTACAAAGAGAAAACATCGGAGTCAACAATATGTCAATCGGTAATAATAAATATGACTGAAAATCAATATTTATTCCTCCCGCGTCCGGCGGGAGGAATAAAATTAACATATTACACTAAAAAGTATTTTCAGGAATATTTTGATTAAGCCTGCGTACTCTTACAGGTGCTCACTCTTGTGATAATTTTTGAGCAGTTTAGAGAGTGATTTTTCTTTTGCTTTTTTCTCCATGCGGCCCTTCTCGCTCTTAAGTCCGTCAAGGATATCCATCTCGTCCCTGATTTTAAGGTAGTTTAGGTATCTTGGTTCATCAAGCAGGCCTTTATCAAGCATCTGCCTCACAGCGCATCCAGGTTCATCAGTATGGGTGCAGTCCCTGAACCTGCAGCCGTTGCCGGCATCTGCTATTTCAGGGAAGGCGTTGTCGAGCGATTCAGTGTCGCCGTACGGCTTAAGTTCGCGAAGCCCCGGCGTGTCAATAATGATTCCCCCTGCTTTGGTGAAGAATAGTCCCCCGGTTGTTGTGGTGTGCCTGCCCCGCAGGTCGTCAGCACGCTGCTCCCCTGTTTTCTGTACGGGTTTTCCGAGCATGCAGTTTACAATCGCGGATTTGCCGACCCCCGAAGGCCCGGTAAATGCTGCTGTTATGCCCCTGCCGACGAGCAGGGTAAGTTCTTCCATACCCTGGCCGGTGACTGCACTGACAGCAAGAACTGGCACGCTGCCTGCAACTGTCGATGCTGCCTGCAGGGCGCCTGCGGTATCAGCGCACAGGTCGCATTTGTTCAGCACAATAACCGGCTGCGCGCCGCTGTCGTTTACCATTACAAGGTAACGTTCAATACTGCGCAGGTTGAAGTTGCGGCCGCCGTCAAGTGCGGCTGTTATGAACATGATGTCAATGTTGGCGGCAATTATCTGCTCATCGCTGCGCCTGCCTGCGGTTCTGCGTGAAAAACGGCTTTTTCTTTCCAGTACACGTTCGATTACATATACACCTGAAGATTCCCTGAGAAGCACCCAGTCACCTGCGGCAGGATAATCGTTCTGGCCTGCGGCTATGTAGCTGAAGTGGCCTGCAACCGTGGTTTCGACCGGTCCGCCGGTTCCCTCTGCATGATAAACATTCCCTTCGCGTGTTATAATTCTGGCCGGGACAAGTCCTGACCCGGCAAATAGCGAGTAGTTTTCTTCGAAAAATGAGTTCCATCCAAGGTCTGCAAGGTTCATAATAACCCCCTTTTAATAAACAATCCGCAGTTAAAGAGAATCCCCGTAACTGCGCAGGGTGCTTTACAACTGCCGTAAATATGCGATGAATATTTTTCAGTTTCTGTTAGAGATGTATTATTTTTTTTCATTATCTGCTCCATATTATTTAAGGATTGAATATAATTATTCTGCAATTGCACGGCCAGGCCCGATGGCCGTTCCATGAAATTTATAAGCACGAATAAATATGTCCTGCCCTGGTATGCAGAGTTAATGAAGAACTGAGCGGTGACTGTACTGCGGCGATCTGTTGTTTAAAAGTTAACTGTCCGGAGTCAATCCCTGAGCAGGAATGTTTTTTTTACAATATCCGTCATAATTTCTCCCTGTTGTTGTAATTCATTTAAAATTCAATTTTAAATATGTCAACAGTTAAATGAAGAGCATTTCAAACTTGACATATTATTCACATTATGCAATTATTACATTACATCCTGAAGCGCAGGGTAATAAGAATTTCAGCCAGAGGTTTAATAAATGGAAATTTTTGACGGATTCATATCCGCTGTTGCCAGCGAATTGAAAATCCCCTTTCATAAAGGCAAGGGAGGCCACTACACAACCACACTCGAGTTTGACAACGGCAGGTCTCAGGATATGGAGATCAGTCTTAGAAATGATGAGTCGGGTGACAGGGTGATAAATTTTCTGTCGGTAGTGGTCAGACTGGACAGGGAAAACATGGAGCTTTACAGGAACTGCCTGAGGATGAACATGGAATTTGATTATGGCTCGCTGGCACTCAGGGGGAATGATCTTGTGATGTATAATTCAATACTGCTTAACGGATGCGAGCCCATGAGGTTCATCAAATCGCTTATCTATATTGCTGCCAAGGCTGATGAGCTTGAGGAGATGTTCGTCAAAGAGGATGTGAATTAAGGTCTGCCTGCAAGCCTGTAAACCCGTTCACCCCTGGCGCTGCAGTTCATGCTGCAGCCCCTGCACTCCCTGCTGTAGTTTACCTCGACTATATATCCCTTTGCTGCAAGCTGTTCAATGGCGTGTTCAACAAGTCCCGGGTCTGCGTCAATACGGTTTTTAATTTCGGATACGCAAAGTTCACTGTTTTCAAGGAACATTTGCCTGATTCTGCTCATAATCATTGGATGGAACCTACCTCATACCGCTGAATTTGCCCGCAAGGTAATCGATACGAATGCGGATATAATTGTTGTGGGGCCTGTTGGCCGGAATGTCGGGCTTTGTTTTCCATTCGTCGCCGGCTGAAGCAAGGTCATCGGCAAACTGCCACACGTGCCTGTACTTTTTGCCATTAAGCGTGTGCAGAGCCATGACCTGGCCTTCGCTGAAGACATTCTGCCCTATTTCGAATGAAACAATTGAATCATTAACTGTAAATGGATGGATCTGCGATAGCCTGATAACGCGCATTATTGTGCCGCTCTCAAGCTCTGGCGCGTATCTTTTAAGGGCATATTTAAATTCGGCCGCGTTCCTGAATTCAAGCTCCACAAGGTTATCCATTGTGCTGAAGGTTATACCTTCGTCGTGAAGTTTCTGTGCGGCAGCGGAGGTGATGGAATATTTTACGTCGCGGTACACAGGCTGGCTGAAAACGTTCTGGATAATAAAAAGCGAAACAAAGCTTATAATGCAGGCCATGACAGGCGCGGTTACCCAGCCCGAAGCTATTTTGCCGAGCAGTTTGAAGTTCATTTCACGCCCCCCCTGGAACAGTCCTATGCCGATTATTGCTCCCACGACAGCCTGTGAGCTTGAAACCGGTACAAGTGGTATTGAGGGAAGCCCGTGCGAGGCAAGAAGGAGCTCCAGGTCCTGTGACGAGAAAAGGAAAAGCACGGTTGACGATGAGAGAACGGCCACGAGTGCGGTTATTGGCGTAAGGGGGATTATGCTCTGGCCTACGGTTTTCATTACCTTGTACGAGTATGTCAGAACACCTGCAGCCATGGCCATTCCTCCGAGTATAAAGAGCTGGTCCCTTGATGTGAGGATGCCGGCTATTATGTCAATTGGCCTGAACGGGGCAACCGGCACAAAAACTCCCATCACATTCGCGATGTTATTTGCTCCCAGGCTGTAAGATCCGAATGCGCCCACAGCAATAAGGCCGATCCTGGTGTACATGTCAAGCTGCAGGAGGTGGATCTTGAACCTTGTGAGCAGGAACCTGAAGAATATATACAGGGCCACTGCAAGTACGGCCGAGGCAAGGGGAGCGACGAGCCAGCTTGAAACAATTTTCATAAGGGATTCGTAATCGGTGAGTGAACCTGAAAAAAAATTCCACCCGATAATAGACCCCACAATTGTCTGTGAGGTTGAAACAGGGATGTTAAAGCGCGTCATCATGAGCAGTGAGACAGCTGCCGCAAGGGCAACCATGAATGCACCTGCGATTTCATTGACTGATCCCAGTCTGCCGAGAGTCTGCGAAGCACCCGCACCCGATATTGCCGATCCCAGAATCATGAATATGCCTGCAATTACTGCGGCTGTCCTGAACTTGACCATTTTTGAACCGATGGCGGTTCCGAAGACATTTCCCGCGTTGTTCGCACCGTGCGACCAGCCCAGGAAAAGACCGCTTGAAAGAAAGAAGAGTACGGACACTACACAATCCTCTTCATGGTGGCGATTGACAGCCTGTTTGAGATGTCCTCTGCCGTGTCAGAAACGGCATCAATTGATACGATAAATGTCTTGAGATGAAGTTTACGGCTAAGGTCTATGTCGAGTGCGAAGAGTTCCCTCTTTGCCTTTTCAGAGATGTGGTCCGACTCGTTTTCAAAGAATTTGACCTTGTGCAGGTGGTCTTTAACAGTGTTTACATCGTAGAAAAAAGACCTGGTAGACTGAACCAGCGCCTGCGTGGAGTCCACTGCCGTGGCTGCGAGCCGGATGAACCTGTCATGGAGTTCCGCCGGTATTACGGGCTTTTCTACGCAAAAGTCGAACATGATCGATTTGGAAAAGTCTATTATATCGTCCATGTCCTCAAGCAGTTCAAGTACGTCGCCCCGGGACTCGGGTATAAGAGTCTGTACATAAAGCTGGGCCTCTATGTCACGGCGCAGGTCATCAGCCCGAGCTTCAACCCTGCGGATTATATCAAGCCGCTCGTTAAACTCAGCCTCTTTGCCTGCGATATAAAGTTTTAGCCCCTCTTCGAAATGAAGCACGGATTCACTGACCAGGTCGATGAATGAATCTATTTTCATCACCAGGTCCTTGGTTGCTTTAAATATTGAAAACATAACAGACTCCAGGTTTCATCAGTTGATCACTTTCGTGATAGGGTAAATAAAAAAAGCGACAGAATATCCGCCGCTTTCCATTTTTTTCGTCACACAGGTTTTAATCCCTGACTATATAGCTGCCGTTATATCTTGAATCGGATGTTATCTCGTCAAGCAGTTCACCGGCCTTTCGTTTAGAGGCGACAGGCCCGATCCTTACCCTGAAATAGTTTCGGCCGTTTACGTTTGCCCTGTCAATGTACGCATCATAACTCTGTGAGCGCAGTGAATTTTTTTCATTTTCGGCTTTTACAAGGGTGTCGTATGAGGCTACCTGGACTGAATAGGAGTCATCGCCTTTTTTAAATTGCTCGTCTCTTGAGACTTCGTATATTCTGCTCTTAGCGCGTGATACATTTTTTTTGCTGTTATTTGCGGCGATTTTTTCAGGCGCGGATTTTTTCTTCTGCCTGGTCGAAGCAGTCCTTTCATTTTGTGATGGGGTCTTCTTTTTGTTTACCGCAGGTATGATCTCCCTGATGTTCTCGTTTTTCAGCACATCCTCCCTGTCATTTTTGACCTCAGATGCAATGGTTTCAGTTTTAACAGTTTCTGTGCCTCCGGGAATAAGTACATCCTGCCTGATGTCACCCGTAACGTTACTGTCAGCAAGAGCAGTGTCTGATGGAATATCGTCAGGAAGGGGAGGAATCTCCCTGTTAAGCAGGTCGCTTCCGGCAGTGTCATTAAACTGCATGCTCCCCGCAGCAAGGTCGCCTGACTGCGAATTGTCGTTTTTCATAAATGACATTCCGAAAAGGAACGCGGCTGCAATTATCCCTATAACAACGGATGTAAGTATTATTATTCTTGGAGTGTCAAGGTTGAGTACGTAAAAACTCTTTTCCTTTACTTCGTGCGGCCTTGGATCAAAATTTTCCATATATCTAAAACCTGCCTTTTTGTATTCTCGGTTGTCCCTGAATTATCAATAACATAATCGGCAAGTCTGATTTTTTCATTAAGCGGAATTTGATGCTTTAATCTCTCTTTTATCTCTTCTTTTGATATATTGTCCCTTTTGCTGCCCCGCTCAAGAACCTGCTCATTGCCGGCGGTTACAACAATATTCGACTCCATGTATGCGTTAAAGCCCGATTCAAAAAGAAGCGGGGTGTTGACCATCCAGATCATGTCGCCGCTGGCCCGTTCCATCACAATCTCGAGTATTGCGGGGTGTGTGATCGAGTTGAGCAGCCGCACCTTCTCGTCGTTGCCGAAAACTGAAGCGGCAAAACGCCTCCTGTCAAGGGTGCCGTCGCTATTGAGGTACTCACTGCCGAAAGCGTCAATTACCCGCCTTAATCCTTCCTGCCCCGGTTCCATTATCTCGCGGGCAACTATGTCAGTATCAATCACACCGGCGCCCAGTTCCCTGAACATTTCACATACTGTTCCCTTGCCCGACGCGAAAATGCCTGTTACACCGATCCTCATAAGTCCCCCCTGGCAGAATGTACAGATATTGTTTACAATAATACCTTTGCTGCAGTCAAGTGTTTTGGCCGTGAACTTGTATGAGCGGAGTTATAATTTTGAAAAATATGAAAACTGCAGTAATTATTCTGCAAAATGGTTAAGGAATTTACTCTGGAAAAATTATGACTTTTTTATGTAATTCAATTTCAGAATATCAGAAATAAAAGTGGATTTTTATACTCCCGGGGAATTATATTAAACGGGTCAGGGGCAATATAATTATGAATATCTGAGCGGGGGGAATATTGGAAGAAGCCAGGCCATTGGTACTTATTGTAGATGATAACCTTACAAATTCGACCTTCTGTGAAAAACTGCTTACAAAGAACGGGTATGAAACCTCTGTCTGTTCCAGCGGTGAAGAGGCTCTTGAGTTTATCGGCAAGAACACGCCCGACCTTATACTGCTTGATATAGTTATGCCTGGCATTGACGGATACGAGTTCTGCGACCAGCTGAAGCGTACTCCGCGCCTGAAGGATACGCCGGTAATATTTCTTAGCGCCATGAATGACGAGACCAGCATTATTAACGGCTTCAAGAGCGGCGGGGTTGATTTTATCACGCGTCCCTTCAGGGGGCAGGAGCTGCTCGCACGCACGAGAACGCACATTGAACTTAAGAGGGCCAAGGAGAAACTGCTGAGGATGGCGGTTACTGACGAACTGACCGGGCTTTTTAACAGGCGTTATTTTATGAGCAGGCTGAACCAGGAATTCGAGCGGGTCAAAAGGTATGAGTCCATATTTACTTTTATTATGATAGATATTGATTTTTTTAAAAAGATTAACGATACGCACGGCCACCTTGCGGGGGACTTTGTGCTGCGTAATGTCGCAGAGATGATGAAGAAGTCGCTAAGGCTTTCGGATACGGTGGGGCGTATAGGCGGAGAGGAGTTTGCCATACTGCTGCCCGAGACCGAAATAGGGTACGGCGTAGAGATAGCAGGGAGGCTGCGCAAAAAAATCGAAAAGTCTGCCATTGAGTTTGAAAATAAAAAGATGAATGTGACTATCAGCGCGGGGATATCCGATTCAGATTCGGGTGATCTTACGGTGGATGCAGTACTCAACAGGGCGGATGTGGCTCTTTACGAGGCAAAAGATAAAGGACGCAACATGGTCAGGGCAATCAGGCCAGAACACAGGAGGAACTTCGAGGTTCCGGCAAATTCTGAGAGTTGATTTTTGGCAGAATGGTTTGTAAGTCTTTTAAAAGGTCGAATTCATTACGAATTCATTACGAATGTGATCCCTTTCATTTTTATTCATTTATTTCCACTTTTCCCGGATTTCCGGAATGATCCTGAAATTAAAAGCCGGTAATAATTAAAAAAATCATACCGTGACCGGAAATTTTTTTCACTTTTTCCGGCTGAAAAACGTAGTAGAAGTAGAGGGGGCTTGACAAAAAAACCCTCCAGCTTTAAATTACATGGAGAACGGTATGACATCAATGGCATCAAAATTGACAAAAGAGAACCTTGAGCAGATAGCAGAATACATGGCTGGAAAATTCCCTGTTTTGCGGCAACGTTCCAGATCCACTTCGCGCAGTATCGATGTTGAAATAGAGATACGTGAGCGGGTTGTTCGCGTTGAGGAGGAACTGAAGAACGTGCAAGTTTCGATCAGAGACCTGATAATCCATATTGAAAAACGTTTTGAACAAGTTGACAAACGCTTCGAGCAGGTTGACAAACGCTTTGAGCAGGTTGACAAACGCTTTGAGCAGGTTGATAAACGGTTTGAGGATGTTGACAGGCGTTTTACCATGATGATGTGGTTTACCGGCCTGGGTTTAACAATAACCACCGCCTTTATTACCGGAGCCATGGTGATGTTAAAATAGCTCCATGTTATGGTGAATTATTCAATATATTCAGTCTTTTCAATTGTGGCCGCTGTATATGAGTCCGCTGCCGCCGTCAATGCGTACCGCTGTGCCGCTTGTAAGTATGTCGGTTGCGTTCCTGGCCGATGTGATTACGGGTATGTCAAGCGCCTTTGCAACAATCGCAGCGGGGGAGTCGGATGAATCCTCCTCGGTTATTACTCCGGAGGCATTCTTTATCAGGTGAAGTATGGCATCGCATGATTTTTTAATGACAAGTATTTCGCCCCCCTTGAAGTCTTCGGCAGATGACTTGCTGTCCGAGATTACGCATACGATACCCGTTGACGAAAGGCTGTTAATGCTTACACCCTCGACGAGTATGTCGCCCACGACGTGTATCTTTATCATGTTGGTTGTACCGCTTATGCCCACGGGCATGCCGCCCGTTATGACAACAAGGTCGCCGTTACCCACGAGTTTCTCGTTGAATGCGTTCTCGACCGAGTTCTGGAAAATCTCGTCAGTGGTTGTGGCCTCCTCTGCGTGTACCGGGACAACTCCCCATGAAAGCGCAAGCTGGTTGTAAACCTTTTCAAGTGGTGTTGAAGCTATTATTATGCACCTTGGCCTGTAGCGTGATACCATGCGTGAAGTGTGTCCTGACTTTGTTATACTGATGATGGCAGCGGCTCCGAGCGAATGGGCCGCGGATACGGTTGAATAGCTTATGGCATCTGTAATGTTTTTTGATATGTTGATGTGGGTGTTTTCGAAGTTTTTTACATAGTCGATGTCCATTTCTGTTTTTTCGGCGATCTTTGCCATTGTGGCTACTGTGAGTTCCGGGAACCTGCCCACCGCGGTTTCACCCGAGAGCATTATGGCGCTGGTGCCGTCGTAAATCGCGTTG
>JAAYBQ010000057.1 GCA_012730035.1 Spirochaetota bacterium | reverse complement strand
CGGTTCCTGGCCGTATTCCCTCTGCAGGTCACGCCCAACCAGCAGGTTGAACTTCTGGTCTGTTCCTCCAAGTTCAACATCAGCTTTAAGTGCCACCGAATCGTAACCCTGTATCAGGGGATACATGAATTCGAGTATTGATATTGGTTTTCCCGATTTGTACCGGTTTGAAAAATCATCCCTCTCGAGCATTCTTGCAACGTTATAACGTGCGGTAAGTTCAAGCACGTTTCCAAAATTCATGGGTGTGCACCACCTGGAGTTGAAGTCAATTACAGTCTTTTCGGGATCCAGTATCTTGAAAGCCTGTTTTTTGTATGTTTCGGCATTGGCAAGAACCTCTTCGCTCGTAAGCCTTTTGCGTGTTTCGGATTTTCCCGATGGATCGCCGATCATTCCTGTAAAATCCCCTATCAGGAATATTACCCTGTGGCCCATGTCCTGGAAGTGTCTCATTTTACGGAGCAGCACGGTGTGTCCAAGGTGGATATCCGGTGCCGTAGGGTCGAAGCCTGCTTTTATGTTAAGGGGTGTGTTCTCCCGTTCGGATTTTTCCAGCTTTTTTTTAAAATCTTCTATGGGTATAATCTCTTCTGTTCCTCTGCAGAGCAGTTCAAAATCATTTTTTATCATTGGTGCCACCTTTTGTAAAAATCTTTATATTTTTAGTGTTCATTGATTCCTTCGTCATCCTTATCGTTCATCAGGTCATTGATGTCAAAATCCGGCCCCAGTTCTCTGGTGTAATGGTACTGCGCTATTATTGCGATGAGTTCATTTCTTGCTTCAGTTGCCTCATCCTCGGTGTCAAATCCTATTATTACAGGATCCTCCATCCCCGTAAGGAATACTTCAAATCCCGGTTTGTCATCTTCTGTAACCGTGCTTCCGACTGCTGTCACGTGGGGTACGACTATGGCTATACTTCCGTAATCTACTATTGGCAACATATCTTTTCTCCATGTTCCGGTTTTGTCACCATAATATCCTGCCGGCAGTATAACAGGGTCTGATCAGAATAGTCCTTTGTGGCAATGGTGCTGGCAATAATTCCGGTAAAATAAATTATAATTTCCCGGATACCGGGTAAATTATGCAATTATAAAACATCGGTCCCGGGAAAATATTAATCAGTAAAAATCCTTTCCCGATGTTTCGTCGCCGGAAAGTTTTGCGAATTCCTTTAAAAGCTCTTTCTGGCGTGAACTGAGTTTTTTGGGTACAGCTATGTTGATCTTGACCAGCTGGTCCCCCTTGCCATAAGAGCCAAGGTAGGGGATGCCGTTCCCCTTGAGCCTGAAAATCTGGCCGTTTTCTGTTCCGGGGGGTATCTTCATCTTTACCCTGTTCCCGTAAATTGTGGGAACTTCTATTTCGCCGCCCAGGCATACTATGGGGAATGCGATGTCAACAAGGCTTAGAATATCGTTACCGTGCCTGTCAAACCTGGGGTGTTTCTTTATATGTATAACAACATACAGGTCGCCCGTTGTCCCTTCGCCCGGAGCCTG
The DNA here is from genome assembly GCA_012730035.1 of Spirochaetota bacterium. Lineage (GTDB taxonomy): Bacteria > Spirochaetota > UBA4802 > UBA4802 > UBA5550 > JAAYBQ01. Next base: position 5,435 of record JAAYBQ010000057.1, on the reverse strand, counting down.
TTCGCCTTCACCGCTTATCTTAAGGCGCGAACCTGACTCAACGCCTGCCGGGATTTTGACTGTTATGGTCCTTTTTTTTCTGGTCAACCCGCTTCCATTGCAGGTCTTACATGGAGAGGTTATAATTTTTCCTTCACCCCTGCACCTGGGGCATACCTGGGTAATTGAAAAGAAGCCCTGAGTCTGCCGTACCTGTCCCATACCGTTACATGTGGGGCATACTGCGGGTTTATCCTTTGAGGATGAACCCGTACCGCCGCATGTTTCGCAGACTTCGCTCCGGGGTATTTCAATGTGTACCTCTTTTCCGGTGGCTGCGTCCTCGAGATCAATGTTCAGATCGTACTGTAAATCAGCCCCGCGCCTGCCTCGTTTAGGCCGGCCCTTGCCGCCGCCGAATGATGAACCGAAGAAACCCTCGAAGATATCACCCAGGTCAAAATCTCCAAAAATATCCGAAAAATCGGTGTATGCTCCTCTTCCGAAATTTTCGAAACCTTTGACCCCTTCGTGGCCGAACTTGTCGTAAGATGCCCGTTTTTTCGGATCGCGCAACACCTCGTAGGCTTCGGTCGCTTCTTTGAATTTCTCCTCTGCTTCGGGGTTGTTTTTATTTTTATCCGGGTGGTATTTAAGCGCAAGCTTCCTGTATGCCTGCTTTATTTCGTCTTCACCGGCAGTCTTTGCAACTCCAAGAATCTCGTAGTAATCTCTTTTTGCCAAGGTCTTCCTCGCTTTGTATGCGGTTCGCTATACGCTGCAGCCCGGTATAATCCCGGGCTGCAGCGGTTATTAAATATTTTTATTTATCCTCGTCAACTACTTCATAATCGGCATCGTAAACTTTGTCCTTCCCGGAGGATTCATCGCTCTGATTCGCGCCTTCGTTTTCAGGCTGCTGTGCGCCCTGTTGCTGTTGCTGCTGTTGTGATGCATCCTGGTATATCCTCTGGGCAAACTGGTGCGATGCTGTTTCAAGTTCGGTCTTGGCCTGACGTATGCTCTCGACGCTGGTTCCTTCCATAGCTGTTCTCAGTTTTGAAACTGCCGAGTTGATTTTATCCTTTTCGCCGGGCTCAAGTTTTGCCTCGTTTTCACGTATCATCTTTTCTATGGAATAGATGAGCGTGTCTGATTCGTTCCTGGACTCAATAAGCTCCTTCTGCTTTTTGTCCTCTTCAGAGTGAAGTTCGGCGTCCTTGACCATCTGCTGAATTTCGGATTCTGAAAGTCCGCTGGACGACTCGATTCTGATCTTCTGTTCTTTGCCTGTGCCAAGATCCTTTGCAGATACATGAACTATGCCGTTAGCGTCAATATCAAATGTAACCTCTATCTGCGGCACTCCGCGCGGTGCAGGGGGTATGTCGGTAAGGTCAAACCTTCCGAGCGTGCGGTTCTGCCCCGCGAGTTCGCGTTCACCCTGAAGCACGTGAATTGAAACTGCAGGCTGGTTGTCAGCGGCAGTTGAGAATATCTGGCTCTTGCGTGCGGGTATGGTTGTGTTCCTGTCTATCAGCTTTGTCATGACACCGCCGAGAGTTTCGATGCCGAGCGAAAGCGGTGTGACATCAAGAAGCAGCACGTCATGAACATCACCTGCGAGTACACCGCCCTGAATGGCCGCCCCGATCGCAACAACCTCGTCCGGGTTTACACCCTTGTGAGGCTCTTTCGCAAATACCCTTTTTACAATCTCCTGCACGGCCGGGATCCTTGTTGATCCGCCCACAAGAATAACCTCGTCGATGTCGCCGGGAGTCATGCCCGCATCTTCAAGAGCCTTCATGCATGGGACCTTTGTCGATTCAATAAGATCCTCTACAAGCTGTTCAAATTTAGCACGCGTAAGATTTGTAACAAGGTGCTTCGGGCCGTTCTGGTCAGCAGTAAGGAAGGGTATGTTGATCTCTGTCTGCATTTTGCCTGAAAGCTCTATCTTGGCCTTTTCAGCCTGTTCCTTGAGCCTCTGGAGCGCCATCTTGTCCTTTGAAACATCTATTCCGGTCTGTTTTTTGAATTCGCTTATCAGCCATTCCATTATGCGCTGGTCAAAATCGTCACCGCCAAGGTGGGTGTTTCCGTTGGTGGATTTAACCTCGAATACACCGTCTCCAAGTTCAAGAATTGAAATATCGAATGTACCGCCGCCCAGGTCGTAAACCGCTATTTTTTCGTTGTTTTTGCCCTTGTCCAGCCCGTATGCAAGAGCAGCTGCCGTGGGCTCGTTGATAATCCTTTCTACCTCAAGTCCGGCAATCCTTCCCGCATCTTTTGTCGCCTGCCTCTGTGAGTCATTAAAGTAGGCGGGTACTGTGATTACAGCCTTGGTTACTGTCTCGCCAAGGTAATCCTCCGCAGTCTGCTTCATCTTCTGAAGAATCCTTGCTGAAATTTCGGGCGGTGTAAATTCGCCGGAAACAGTCTTTATGGTGACACCGCCCTTGCTGTCATCGCGTACATTGTATGGCACCATGTGTATTTCGCCGTCAACTTCAGAGTATTTTCTGCCCATAAACCGTTTTACCGATCTGATGGTATTCTCAGGATTGGTTATTATCTGGTTTTTTGCCACCTGGCCTACAAGCCTCTCCCCCTTGTCTGTAAAGGCCACTATTGACGGGGTGGTTCTTTGACCTTCGGAGTTCTGTATTACAACAGGTTCACCTCCTGACATGATTGCCACGCATGAGTTTGTTGTTCCTAAATCTATTCCTATTATTTTGCTCATTGCTGTTACTCCTTCTGCAATATGGTTTATAGTTGCTGTTTAATTTTTATACAACGTCTTAATTTGAAAGCGCGCTGTTTCAGGCGTCCTGTCCACCCTTGCCGTTGCCGCCGTCGCATGAATCTGCCTCGGTTCTGGGCACGGGTTTTGCTACTTTAACTTTTGCCGCCCTTATTACGTATTCATCAAGTTTGAATCCTTTCTGGTAAACCATGGTAACCGTGTCCGATTGAACATCAGGACTGGTTTCGATCTCGATGGCTTCGTGATAATTCGGATCGAAGGACCTGTTTTCGGATTCAATCTCTGAAATGCCGAACTTGTTAAGCGTTTCTCCCAGCCTTCTGGATATTATTTTTACACCCTCTGCCAGTGAATCTCTGGCGGATGAAGAGTCGGCCGAAGCTATGCTGTCGGATGCTTCAATCGCGCGGGAAAGGTCATCGCTTATGTTGAGTATATCGTATGCGAAATCTTTTATGGCAAGTTTTTTGTATTCCTCCTGCATTTTTACTGTTCTTTTGCGGAAGTTTTCAAAATCAGCCTGGCGTCTTTGCAGCAGGTCCTTGAGTGTTTCGACCTCCTTATTGAGCTTCATGATCTCTTCGTCCTGTGATGAAATCTCTTTTTCAAGTTTTTCTTTTTCTTCAACGCACTGTTCGTCAATTGTGCGTTCCGCATCCTTCTGCCCCGGAGGGCTCTCTGTTTTGGCTGAATGTTTTTCTCCATGTTTCATTACTTTTTATGCTCCTCGTGTTATACGTTTTTATCTGGACATTCTTGTAAGAAGACCTGAAACAGCTTTACCAGTGTAGTCCACCAGCGGCACAACCTTCTCGTAGTCCATTCTTGTGGGGCCTATCACTCCGACTGCCCCGACGGGTTTGTTCCCGATTCTATATGATGAGGCTACAAGGCTGTATCCTGTAACCTTCTCGTTATCTATCTCTTCTCCGATAAGTATTGTTATTCCCTCTTTTTCTATTTGCTTCTCCAGTATGTTTTTAAGAAGATTTTTTTCTTCAATAATATTCAAAAGACTGTGAAGCCTCTGCTCTTCAACCATTTCGGGGATCTTTAAAAGGTTTTCGATTCCGTCAATGTTTACCGACGAGTCCCCGCTTTCATTAAGAGCAAGCTGCGCTATGTCCAGTGCAAGCTCCCTGTTATTCGAAGTTCTGTCGAGCCTGAGGTTTTCAAAGATTCTCCCCTTGATCTCCTGTAGCGAGTAGCCGCAGAGTTCACCTGTAAGGAAGCTTGAATAGTCAACAAGTTCATCAGGTGTGACGCGTACCGAAAGATTTACCCTGCGCGTAAGTATCAGTCCTGTGCGGGAAACGGCAATAAGAAGCACCTCGTTGCTTTCAATCTGGATGAGCTCAATAAGTTTAACCACTGTAAAATCAGGGTTGGGCGAAAGCATTACTCCCGCATAATTTGACACAGAAGAGAGCATTCTGGTAACAGATTCGAATACCTTTTCAAGCTGCATTTCCCGTTGTATCAGCTTTTCTTCTATTATTTTCTCCTGGTCATAATCCATGTGATAATTATCCAGAAGTGAATCGACATAATACCTGTATCCCTTGTCCGTGGGGATTCTGCCCGATGATGTATGGGGCTGCATCAGGTAATCCATTCTTTCGAGGTCGAACATTATATTTCTCATGGTTGCAGGCGAAAGGGAGAATGAGTATTTCTGTACAAATGATCTTGATCCCACGGCTTTTCCCGTGAGTATATATTCATAGACAATAGCGTTCAGTATGGCAGATTCCCTGTCATCCAGCGGGCGTTCTGTTAATGTATCTGTTTTCATCAGTTTAACCCGTTATTGTTATTAGCACTCGTTATATGTGAGTGCTAATAACAATATAATGACAGACGTCTGTGAGTCAAGGAAAAATTATGTTTTTTTTGCAGGTTCCGGGAATTTTTTATACCCGTCCTTTTTTTTTGGAAAGTTCATCGGTATCTTTTTTCTTGTCGCCGGCTTCCATGGTCTGCCTGGCAGCATCAATGGTTGTTTTCAGCTTGTCGGCTTCTCCGCTCTCGCCAATCACAATATGGACTTTTCTAAGGGCTTCGAGAATTTCGATCGATTTTTTTAGGTCCTCCCTGGATTTTGAAGAGAGTTCATATTTGGTTCTATACTGCTTCGCGGCCTCTTCCAGGGTCTCCTTTGCCAGCCCCAGGTGCTCCCTTCTGTCACGGAAAAATGTTTCGCGCGGATCCCTGTATTTCAGGATATTCGTGAAATTTATCAGGTTGCGTATGATCATTGCCACCTTGGCCTGGAATTCGACAAAATGCCATTTCCACTTTGAGTCTTCACCCATGCGCTCACGAAGTTTATTGAAAATATTATTAATTTTATGAGCCAGGTCCAGTATCTGGCCGGGGTTAAGCTTGTCGATTGCGGCAAGGTAATCCTCGTTCTCTTTAAGTGACTCCCTGTCCACCTCGTCGCCTACTGTTTCTTTCATGTACTGCAGTATTTTTGAAAAATTTGATTTTGCAGCATCAAGGCTTTTACTGTTCTTGATACCGAGCATTGTTACAGAGAGGTCGCTCATCTGTATGTATAAATCGATGGTATGGGTAAGATATGTTACTATCTCAAGATTATAATATGGCTCAAGACCGGATTTTGATTTCTTTTTTGATGCCAGCTCCCTGATTCTTTTTTCAAGTTCGTTTGAAT
>JAAYBQ010000056.1 GCA_012730035.1 Spirochaetota bacterium | reverse complement strand
TTGCTTCTGATGACATCTTCAACACACCCTATGAATTCCAGTATGCACGGGCATTTAAGGCTGTAAAAAACGGTTGTTCCTTTCTTCTCGTCTTCTACTATGCCCGCGTTTTTGAGCACGCTCAGGTGTTTTGAAACAGTTGATGTGTCTGCGCCGATCATTTCTGTAAGTTCACCCACCGTGCGCGGTCCGGTGTTGAGCGTATCTACCATGAACAGGCGGCTGGGGTGTGCCAGGGATTTAATAATATCAGCCCTTGCTTCGTAAAGTTTTGTATTATAGGAGTTCATTATTTTATCCTTTGCTATTTGGCAATTTAACCAAATAAGGCCCGGTCGTCAAGAGAATTAATGATTTTTTTGCGAGGTGATTCTATTTATTGCTGGCAGGAACCCCGGCCAGTTGAAATTTGCCGGTTTGCGGGGTCAGAGCCGTTTTAGGAGACTAAAACGGAGTCTTATCCAAAAACAAGTTTAATCAACATTCCAAGTCCAAGGGAGAGCGCAACGACCGCAGATGTTATTGTTGTCACTTCAAGCAGTGCCTTCCGGTACCTGAGGCCTTTTACCACTGACATGAAAAAGGTGAATGCAGAAACTATAATGACAACTGCGCCAAGGGCAACACCGAGCGCAGCGTAATGATTTGTAAATATAAAGTAGGGGCTGACAATTGCAGCAACAACAAACACGTAGACAATTCCGGTATACACAGCAGCTTTTAAGGGCTCTGCAGAATCGTCGGCCTCGGCCTTCTGCGAAAGGTATTCCGAGGCGACCATTGCCAGGGTTGCGGCCATTCCGCTTATAAGGGCGGTCTTGCCCACAAGGAGTGAATTGGACAGTGCGAACGTGAGTCCCACAACAATGCCCGTTATCTCCTGTATGGAATTGTTAATTGCCAGAACCATAGATCCCATGTGAGTAATGATCCCCTCTTCGACCTGCGATATAAGCGACTCTTCGTGTTTTACCTCTTCGGCAATGATTTTTTTAATACCGGGAACCTGGTCTTCTACCTCTTCGTAACTCTGTTCAGCCTGGTCCTCTCCGTTACTCATCATTTTCATGGTGAAGGTGATTCCGAATATGCGTGAAACAAGCCTGTAAAAAAAGATTTTTACATAATCAGGCTTTATGTCTTTCCCAGTGATCTTTTTAAAGAAATTGTAGTGTTTCAGCTCATCGCTGGAAATCTTGTAGAGAATTTCGCTGTTTCTGCCTTTAAGGCGTTTTGCCAGGGCGCCGTATAGTATATGCTCGGTGATCTCGTTCTTCTGGTATACAAGAATCTTTTTTAAGGTTTCCTCTTTCATTAAGTCCCCCGTGCGCGGAATTGATGTGGCATGAATTCTGGCAGGCTGCCGGTTGATGTCAATTATTATTATGCCTGCAAAAATTGAAATTTAAAGGTTACTTTAATCCTGCCCTCTCCGTGGAAGCGAAGATTTATTCTGCTAAATGTTAAAGAATTAACTGGAAATTGATTGCAACAGGCGGAAATTTTTTTAATTTGCTCCCCGGTTTACTAT